>JAKDNL010000344.1 GCA_030451825.1 Pseudonocardia sp.
CCGGTGTCGGTGGGCATCCCGGACCACTCGTGACGGCGCGGACCGGACCGGCGGTGGCGCCGGCACGGAGCCCCGGGGCACCGGCAGCACGTCGGCCGCATGCGCTGGCCGGCGCCCTGGTCCGGTCGATGCTCGAGGTGCTGGCCGGACGACGGCGGCCGGTACAGCTGGTCGCCCTGGTCGCCCCGGAGGTGCTGCGCTACCTGACCGCGGCCAGTCCGTCGACGGTGCGCGCCGTCGCACCGGGCCGGGTGCACGTCCGCCAGCCCCACCCGGACGCTGCCGAGGTGGTGGCGGTGTGCCGGGTCGGCGACCGGATCCGCGCGTTGACGCTGCGGCTCGATGCGCGGCCCGCAGCCGGGTCCGGCGGGGCATCCGGCGGGGCCACAGCCGGGCCCGGCCGCGCCACCGGCGGGCCCGGTGACCGGGACGAGACCGTATGGATCTGCACGGCCGTGCGGCTGCTCTGAGCTTGTCGTTCAGCCTCGGTGGTCGTCTCGCGTCGTGGATAATGATCTCACTGGCTTCGGCTGCCGGGTCGCGCATCTCGTTGACGCCCGCCGGCCGTGGCCGCACTCGTGGCCCTTTCGTGCGGCGCCGCGACACGGAATCTCCATGAGTCCGGGCCGCTCGCTGGTCGAGCTGACGCAGCCGATCTGCAGCGCTCCTGCGTCGTGAGTCTACCGGGCGGATCAGCGCCGACGGCGGTTCTTCTCCGCGGCCCGCTGCTGACGACGGCGCTCGGCCCGGTTGCTGCCCACGTCGCCGTTGCCCGCCGCCCGGTTGTCGGACGCCGCCTTGCCCGATGCTCCGCTACCGGCCGCACCAGCGGCGGAGACCGCTGCCCCGTTGCCGGCTGAGCGAGCCTTGCCTGCCGAGCGAGCGTTGCCGGCCGCGGCGCCGTCGCCGCGGCGGACCACGTCGCCGTCCTCGGTCGGGCCGCTGTACTGCAGGTTCTGCGGCGCGGAGCGGAACAGGTTCGGAAGGACGGTCGTCGTCTCGCTCGGGTCCTCGTCCGGCACGGGGCGGCGACCACCGCCGCCGCTCGTCGGCGCGGCCGGGACCACCGGGATCTCGGTCGTGTCGTCCTCGCGCGGCGGCAACGGTTCCGATGCGGGTTCCGCCTGCGCCCCGCCCGGGGCGGCGGCGGGCTCCTGCTCGGCCACCTGCACGGTGACGTTGAACAGGTGCCCGATCGTCTCCTCCTTGATGCCGTCGAGCATCGCGGAGAACATGTCGAAGCCCTCGCGCTGGTACTCGATCACCGGGTCGCGCTGGGCCATCGCCCGCAGCCCGATGCCCTCCTTGAGGTAATCCATCTCGTAGAGGTGCTCGCGCCACTTACGGTCGATGACCTGCATCAGGACCTGCCGCTCGAGCTCACGCATGCCGCCCTGGGCGCCGATCAGCGCGTCCATCTCGGCCTCGCGGCGGGCATAGGCGGACTCGGCGTCGGCCAGGATCGCCTGCTCCAGCGCCTCCGCGGAGAGGTCCTCGAGCCCGTCCTCCGAGTCGGCGATGGCGCGCCAGCTCTTCGAGACCGGGTAGAGCCCACCGAGCGCGGTCCAGAGCTTGTCCAGGTCCCAGTCCTCGGAGTAACCCTCGGACGTGGCGCCCTTCACGTACTCGTGCACGACGTCGGCGAGCATGTTGCGGGTCTGGCTCTGCACGTCCTCGCCGTCGAGGACCAGGCGGCGCTCCTTGTAGATGATCTTGCGCTGCTGGTTGAGGACCTCGTCGTACTTGAGGACGTTCTTGCGGATCTCGAAGTTCTGCTGCTCGACCTGGGTCTGCGCGCTGCGGATGGCGCGGGTGACCATGCCGGCCTCGATCGGCACGTCGTCCGGCAGGTTGAACCGGTTCATGATCGATTCGACGACCTGGCCGTTGAACCGGCGCATCAGGTCGTCGCCCAGCGAGAGGTAGAACCGGGACTCGCCCGGGTCGCCCTGCCGGCCGGAGCGGCCGCGCAGCTGGTTGTCGATCCGGCGCGACTCGTGCCGCTCTGTGCCCAGGACGTAGAGCCCGCCGGCGTTCTTGACCTCTTCGGCCTCGGCCTGGACCTGCTTGCGCATCCGGGACAGCACCGCGTCCCAGGCCTGCTCGTAGGACTCGCGGGTCTCCACCGGGTCCAGCCCCTGGCTGCGCAGCTCCAGGTCGGCCAGGAACTCCGGGCTGCCGCCGAGCATGATGTCGGTACCGCGGCCGGCCATGTTCGTCGCCACCGTGACCGACCCGGCGTGCCCGGCCTGCGCGATGATCGTCGCCTCGCGCGCGTGGTTCTTCGCGTTCAGGACCTCGTGCGGGATGCCGCGCTTGAGCAGCAGCTGGGCCAGGTACTCCGACTTCTCCACGCTCGTCGTACCGACCAGCACCGGCTGACCCGCCTGGTGCTTCTCGGCGATCTCGTCGGCGAGGGCCTCGAACTTGGCCGGCTCCGTCTTGTAGATCAGGTCCGGCTGGTCCGCACGGACCATCGGCTTGTTCGTGGGGATCGTGACCACGGACATCTTGTAGATCTCGTTGAGCTCGGAGGCCTCGGTCTGGGCCGTACCGGTCATCCCGGAGAGCTTGTCGTAGAGCCGGAAGAAGTTCTGCAGGGTGATGGTGGCCAGCGTCTGGTTCTCCGCCTTGACCTCCACCCCCTCCTTGGCCTCGATGGCCTGGTGCATGCCCTCGTTGTAGCGGCGCCCGGCCAGCACGCGGCCGGTGAACTCGTCGACGATCAGGACCTCACCGTCGTTGACGATGTAGTCCTTGTCCTTCTTGAACAGCTCCTTGGCCTTGACCGCGTTGTTCAGGTAGCCGACCAGGGGGGTGTTCGCGGACTCGTAGAGGTTGTCGATGCCGAGCTGGTCCTCGACCAGCGTGACGCCGTCCTCGGTGATGCCGACCATGCGCTTGCGCTCGTCCACCTCGTAGTGGATGTCCTTGGTCAGCATCGGGGCGAGCCGGGCGAACTCCTGGTACCAGCGGGCGCTCTGCTCGGCCGGGCCGGAGATGATCAGCGGGGTGCGGGCCTCGTCGATCAGGATCGAGTCCGCCTCGTCGACGATGGCGAAGTTGTGCCCGCGCTGGACCATGTCGGCGGCGTTCCACGCCATGTTGTCGCGCAGGTAGTCGAAGCCGAACTCGTTGTTCGTGCCGTAGGTGATGTCCGCGGCGTACTGCTCGCGCCGGGTCGCCGGCGGCATCTCGGCCAGGATCACCCCCACCGTGAGACCGAGCCAGCGGTGGATCCGGCCCATGTTCTCGGAATCGCGCTTGGCCAGGTAGTCGTTCGTCGTGACGACGTGCACGCCCTTGCCGGAGATCGCGTTGAGGTAACAGGCCAGCACCGAGGTCAGAGTCTTGCCCTCACCCGTGCGCATCTCGGCGACGTTGCCCAGGTGCAGGGCCCCGCCGCCCATCAGCTGCACGGTGAACGGGCGCTGCCCGAGCGTGCGCTGCGCCGCCTCGCGGACGACGGCGAACGCCTCGGGGAGCAGATCGTCGAGCGACTCGCCCTCACCCTCGGCGTACCGGGAGCGGAACTCGACGGTCTTGGCCTGCAGCTCGGCGTCCGAGAGCGCCTGGGTCTCCGGTTCGAGCTCGTCGATGTGGGCGGCGATCTTTCCGAGCCGTTTCACCAGCTTGGTCTCGCCGGCTCGGAGGAGACGACTCAGGAAGGGCACTGCACGACCTCATTCACGATCGGGTCAGGTCATCGCAGGCAGCGCCACCGGACACCGCTGAAACGCGAACCGCGACACCGCCCGGCTTCCATGGTACGCAGTCCTCACACCGGGACCGGGCGGAACGTCGCCCGGGGCGGCCGTGACTCCCCGCGGGCGGTGGGGGGCGGCCGTGACCGACCCCCCACCGCACGAGGTCAGCCGTTCAGCCGGATGACGCCGTAGTCGTAGCCCTTCCGCCGGTAGACCACGGACGGACGGCCGGACTCGGCATCGGCGAAGAGATAGAAGTCGTGCCCGACGAGCTCCATCCGCGACAGCGCCTCGTCCACCGACATCGGCCGGGCGTCGTGTACCTTCTCCCGGACGACCCGCCCGGGGCGCGGCTCGTCGTCGTCGAGGTGCTCGGCGTGCCCGCGGGGCCCGGGCACCAGGTCCTCGATCGGGGGGGCCTCCTCGAGCGTGGCCACCCCACCGGGTGCGGCGGCGGCGCGGCCGGAGGCCACCTTGTCCCGGCGGCTCGGCTTTCGACGGTCGTGCGAGCGGCTCAGCCGGCTCGCGAGCTTGCTGGCAGCCAGGTCGAGCGCGGCGTAGAAGTCCCCGGCGACGGCCTCCGCGCGGGCCACCGCTCCGCATCCGCCGCGTCCGGTGATCTCCAGGCGCTGGCAGCTCTTCTGTTGGCGGGGGTTCGGCTCGTGGAAGAGCTCGACCTCCATCCCGACGATCTTGTGATCGTAGCGTTCGAGGCGACTGAGCTTCTCCTCGACGTGACCACGGAAGTGATCTGGCACCTCAACGTTCCGGCCGGTGACGGTGATCTCCATTCGGACATCCCTCGCTCTCGTGCGTCGGTCGCAGGTCTGATCGATTTCGAACTTGTCGTTCGGGTCGGGGTCCGGGACCCGATTGCCCTGGACGGGCGATCGGCGGCTCCTCCTCATGTGATACGGGGTCGAAGTTCCGACGACGTTAGCGGTTAGGTCGCTCGCGGGACATACCTGTCACCGACCCGCCCGGGGGATCCCGGGGTGACCCGGACGCGCACGGTGAACCTCATCCGGCACTCGGGTGAGGACCTCAGGCCCTCCCGCGGCCCCGCCGGTCGCATCGCACAACACCACCGCCGCGGACACTTTGATCATGTTGCGGCGCAGTATGTTTCGACAGGCAAGCAGGGTGGCGCCGGTGGTGACGACGTCGTCCACCAGCACGACCACGGCGTCCGGCGCCGGGCGGCCGGCGCCGGGCCCAGCGCGCATGGCCATCCCACCGGCGAGGTTCGCCGCCCGCTGCGCCGGATCCAACCCGACCGAGTCCCGGACCCGGCGGTCGAGCGCGAGCACCGGCGCGACCCGCGTCGGGAGCCCGGCCGCATCGAGACGCACCGCCAGCCCGCGGGCCAGCCGGGCCACGTGGTCGCCGCCACGCAACCGGGCCGCGCCCGGCCGCGACGGCGCCGGCACCAACCACACCGCGCCCGGCGGCGAGACCGGCAGCACCGCGGCGACGGGCGGGACGAGCAGCCCGGCCAACGACGGTGCGAGATCGCGGCGGCCGCGTTCCTTGTAGCCCAGCAGCGCCCGGCGCAACGGGCCCCGGTAGCGCCCGGCCGCCGCCGTGGGCCCGGCGCGGGGCAACGTCACCGACAGCGGCCCGCCGGTGGCCTCCGCGCAGGCCGGGCACCAGCCGCCACCCGGCCCGCCGCATCCGCCGCAGGTGCTGGGCAGTACGAGGTCGGTCAGTCCGGAGAGCAGCTCACGCGTGGTCATGGCGGCGAGCATGCGCCGGCGGGCCCACGGTTCCCGGCGTCCCGGCCGCGATCGACCGGGGTTGTCCACAACCCGCCGGTAACCTAGCTGGGGTAGAAGGGCTGCGCGTCCGACGTCGCTCCGAGCGCCTGCTGCCAGGCGTCGAGGTCGCCGCCGGCGAAACTCCACACCCCGGTCCGGTCGGCCACGTACATCGCCCGGCCGGGAGCGGCAGCCACCGCGCGCAGCGGCGAGGTCAGGTTGACACTCGGCATCGGATCCAGGGTCAGCCCGTCCACCGACACCAGCGACACCGGCTGGTCCGAGTTGGCGGCCACCACCAGCTGGTCGCCCGCCCGCCAGTCCAGCGCCACCACGCCGTCCAGCTCGGCCGGGCGCAGCTCGCGCACCTGACGTACCGCCACCGCGCCGCCGGGCTCCGTCACCACGGCGCCGACCAGCGCGTGCCCACCGGCCACGGCCGCGACCCGGACCCCGTCGCGGGAGAGCACGAGATCGCGCACCGGGCCCCGCGAGGTGATCTCCCCGGCGTCCAGTGGCGCCTGTCGTGCCGGGCCCGTCTCCGGCACGACAACCCGTTGCGGGGCCCCGTCGGCGAGGACCCAGACCTCGTCGCCCGCCGCGTTCCAGGTGGTCGAGGTCAGCGACCCGCCGGAGACCGGGGTGGCGCTGAGCTGCCCGTCCACCGGGCCGGTCAACAGCCGCTGGGTGCCGGAGTCCTCCCGCGACACCACGGCGATCCGGTTCGACCGCGACGAGCTCGCGGCGTCGGTGACGAAGAACGACCCGTTGCCCGCCTGCCCCGGCAGCGGGGTGTCCTGACCCGCCTCACCGAGCGCGCGCACCCGCCCGTCCTCGATCACCATCGCGGCCAGCGGTGCGCTGGCCGGCGGCCCGGCCACCAGGTCGAGGACGTCCTCGCGACCGATGTCCGGCCGTCCGGCCAGCAGCGGCTCGCCGTCGGAGAGGATCCGCACCCGGGGGACGCTGACCTCGGCCAGGGTGAGCGCGAGCTGCGCGGCCAGCAGCCGCCGGTCGGCCTCGGCGAGGCCGTCCACGCCGGCCAGGTCGAGCACGACGACGCCGTCCGCGGACTCGGTGAGGTTGGACCGCAGCTTCGCCCCGGGCGGGAACGCTGTCGTCGCCGCGCCCTGCAGCCCGGCCGAGGGCCCGTGCAGCAGCACCTCGACCGCGCGGGTCGCCAGTGCCGTGGTCCCGGCGCTGGGGATGTAGTGCTGATCGGCCAGCACCGTGTGGTGCACCGGGTCGACGAACCAGGCCTTGAGCGAGCGGTAGTTGGCCCGGAAGTCCGACCCGCGCACCAGCACACCCGGGGGCAGCCCGTCGATCCGCCAGTGCCCGTCCCGGTTGACCACCCCGACGTCCACCTCGACCGGCGCCGGGGAGGCCTCGAACGCGCCGAACGGGTCCAACGTGCCCAGCCGCGTGCCACGGATCCGGACGGTGGCCCGGTTCGGGTCGTCGGTGGTCCCGTCCGGCGAGAACACCGTGTCGAACCGCTCGTCGAGGATCGTCAGTGACGCGCCGTCGTCCCAGTTCGACGCCTGCGGAGCCAGGTATCGCCGCGCGGAGGCGTGCCGGTCGTCCGGTTGCCCGGAGGCGTAGACGAAGCCGCGGACCAGGCCCAGCGGGTCCCGGTCCTCGATCGGGCCGGCCGGCACGGTCGCGGTGCCGTTGTCGCCGATCTGGCGAAGTACCTGCACCGAGGAGTGCCCGGGCACGCTCGCGCAGCCGGCCAGCACCGCGGCGGCCAGCGCGGCGGCGGCCGCGCCCACGATCGGCCGCCTCACCGGTCCTCCCCCGGATCCATGATCGCCCGCTCGGCGGGCTGGAGACGCTCGTCGTCGCGAGGGCGGTCCCGGTCCGGGACGGGCGTACCCCACGGCGGCGTCGGCACCGACGACACGGCGCCGGGGTCGGTGAGCGGCACACCGTCGTCGGAGTCCGGCGGGCCCAGCGGCAGCGGGCTGGCCGAGATGTGGGCGCCCCCGTGGCGCGGCCGCGGCCGCCGGCACGCCGC
>JAKDNL010000926.1 GCA_030451825.1 Pseudonocardia sp.
CGGCCCCGCCCCTCCGACGCCGCGAGGGGGCCCCTCGGGACCTCATGGCGAGCGAGGGGACCCCTCGGGACACGAGACCGGACGCCGGCGCCGGACCGCGCCGCGCCGACCGTCGCGACGCCCGCTACGCCCGCGCCCTCCGACGCTGCGAGGGGGCCCCTCGGGACCCTTGGGTGAGCGAGGGGACCCTTCGGGACACCCCGGGACGCACGACACCCCCGCCGGATCGTGCCCGGCGGGGGTGTCGTGGTCGTGCTACGCGGTCAGGCCGCGGCGGTGGCCGACGCGCCCTGGGCGGCCCGCGTGCGCAGGCTGTCCGGGACGGCGAAGCGGTCGCCGTACTTATCGGCGAACTCGTCGGCGCGAGCCACGAACCCGGCCGGGCCACCGGGGTAGCCCTCGATGTACTGCAGCACGCCGCCGGTCCAGGCCGGGAAGCCGATGCCGAAGATCGAGCCGATGTTGGCGTCGGGCACCGTGGTCAGCACGCCCTCGTCGACGCACTTGACGGTCTCCAGCGACTCCACGAACAGCATCCGCTCGGAGAGCTCGTGCAGGTCCACGTCGTGGTTGCTCGCGTTGAACTCCGAGCGCAGGCCCGGCCAGAGTCCCGTCCGCTTGCCGTCGGCGTAGGAGTAGAACCCGGCGCCGGAGCTCTTCCCCTTGCGGTCGAACTCGTCCACCATCCGGTCGATGACCGCGTCCGACGGGTGCCCGGCCCAGGTCCCGCCGGCCGCCTCGGTCGCCGCCTTGGACTCCTCGCGGATCTTGCGCGGCAGCGTGAGCGTGAGCTCGTCCATCAGCTGCAGCACCGGGGCCGGGTAGCCGGCCTGCGAGGAGGCCTGCTCGATCGTCTGCGGGTCGATGCCCTCGGCCAGCATCGCGACGCCCTCGTTGATGAACGTGCCGATCACCCGGCTGGTGAAGAAGCCGCGGCTGTCGTTCACCACGATCGGGGTCTTCTTGATCCCCAGCGTGAGGTCGAACGCCTTGGCCAGCGCCGCGTCGTTCGTCCGCTCCCCACGGATGATCTCGACCAGCGGCATCTTGTCCACCGGCGAGAAGAAGTGCAGGCCGATGAAGTCGTCCGGCCTGTCCACCCCGGCCGCCAGCTCGGTGATCGGCAGCGTCGAGGTGTTGGAGCACAGCAGCGCGTCGGCGTTGACGACCTTGGCCGCCTCGGCGAACACCTCCTGCTTGAGCTTCACCGACTCGAACACCGCCTCGATCACGACGTCGCAGCCGGCGAGGTCGGCGTAGTCGTCGGTCGCGGTGATCCGCCCGAGCAGGGCGTCGCCCTTCTCCTGCGTGACCTTGCCGCGCTTGACGCCCTTCTCGACCAGGCCCTCGGAGTACGCCCTACCCTTGTCGGCAGCCTCGCGCGAGACGTCCTTGAGCACGACGTCCCAGCCGGACTGCGCGCAGACGTAGGCGATGCCCGCGCCCATCATCCCGGCGCCGAGCACCGCGACCTTGGTGGGCGCCCACTTGTCGTGGCCGTCCGGGCGGGACTTCCCGCCGTTGATCGCCTGCAGGTCGAAGAAGAACGCCTTGGTCATGTTCTTCGAGACCTGGCCGCAGACGAGCTCGGCGAAGTAGCGGCCCTCGATCCGCAGCGCGGTGTCGAAGTCGACCTGGGTGCCCTCGACGGCGGCGGCCAGGATGTTGCGCGGCGCCGGCATCGGAGCGCCCTTGAGCTGCTTGCGCAGGTT
>JAKDNL010000345.1 GCA_030451825.1 Pseudonocardia sp.
CACCCCACCACACATCCCCGGCGACCACCGACCCATCACCTACAAGATCAGAACAGGCTGAGCAGCCCCCAGTCCTCAACTGTGATCTTCAGGTCAGTTCCGGAGGTCTGGGCCCAGGTCCGCGCCGACCAAGCGCTACCCGACTGATCTGTCCGACGCGCAGTGGGCCTTGATCGAGCCGCTGTTGCCGCCGCCGTCGGAGGAGGGCCGCGCCGAGAAACACCCCCGTCGGGAGATCCCGAACGCGATCTTGTACCTGGATCGGGCGGGGTGCGCGTGACGGCTGCTGCCCAAGTGCTTCCCGCCCTGGGGGACGGTGTACTGGCACTGGGCCCGTTGGAAGAACAACGGCACCGTCGACCGGGTGCACGACCGGCTGCGTGATCAATTGCGGGACGCCGACGGGCGCGATCCGATGGTCTCGGCGGGGATCATCGACTCGCAGTCGATGCGCGGCGCGGACACCGTCGGCGCTGTTCAGCGCGGCTACGATGCCGGGAAACGAGTGAACGGGACCAAGCGGCACATCGTGGTCGACACCCTGGGCCTGCTGCTGGTGATCATGGTGACGTCGGCGAATGTGCAGGACCGCGACGGAGGGCGGCGACTGTTGGACCGGCTGCGGTTCGCGATGCCCAGCGTGGCGCTGGTGTGGGCCGACGGCGGCTACGCCGGGCGGCTGGTCGAGTGGTCCCGCCGAGTCCTGCGGGTCGTGCTGGAGATCGTCCGGAAGCCGGTCGATCAGAAGGGATTCGCGGTGCTGCCCCGCCGGTGGGTGGTCGAGCGCACCTTATCGTGGCTGATGCGCTGCCGACGGCTGGTGCGTGACTACGAACGGCTCCCCGACAGCCATGAAACCATGGTCAAGTGGGCCATGATCGGCCTGATGACCCGACGGCTGGAACCCGAGCCCGCACACCGGCCCTGGGCGCCTCCCAGAGCCAGCTGATCCACTCTCAAACACGTTCTGAGATGATGGCGCGCCCGTCGCGCGCCGCCACCGGGTGGATCGACGCGGACCACCCGGTGATAGCAGGATCGGCGCGGGATACCCACTTCTGAGGATCTTCGTCATCCGCTCCGCGAACCGGGCAACCGTTCCGGACGTGACCGCCGGTGGGTTACGTTCGCCGGGTAACGACGCGGCGAGGGGTGGTTCGACGGTGGCGTGGGATTTCAGTACCGATCCGGAGTTCGACGAGAAGCTGAAGTGGATGCGCGGCTTCGTCCGCGACGAGATCATCCCGCTGGAGACGCTCGACGTGGACCGGCCGACGTTCGCGCGGATCACCGCGCCGCTCAAGGAGCAGGTCAAGGAACAGGGACTGTGGGCCGCGCACCTACCCCCGGAGCTCGGCGGCGGCGGGTTCGGGCAGGTCAGCCTCGGTCTGATGCACGAGATCCTGGGCCAGTGCCGCTACGCGCCGGGGATCTTCGGTAACCAGGCGCCGGACTCGGGCAACGCGGAGCTGCTGGCCATCGGCGGCAGCCCGGAGCAGAAGGAACGCTGGATGCACCCGCTGCTTCGCGGTGAGGTGCGCAGCTGCTTCTCGATGACCGAGCCGGGCGCCGGCGCGGACCCGACGCTGCTGACCACGAGCGCGGAGCGCGACGGCGACGACTACGTGATCAATGGCCACAAGTGGTTCTCGTCCAACGCGACGAACTCGGACTTCCTGATCGTGATGGTCGTGACCGACCCGGCCGCCGCGCCCTACCAGCGCGCGTCGATGATCGTCGTCCCGACCGACACCCCGGGCGTCGACGTGGTGCGCGACATCCCGGTGATGGACCACCCCGAGATCGGCGGCGAGCTCTACGGCGGGCACGCCGAGGTGATCTACCGCGACGTCCGGGTGCCGGTGGAGAACCTGGTCGGCAACCCCGGTGACGGGTTCAAGCTCGCCCAGCAGCGCCTCGGGCCGGGCCGGATCCACCACGCGATGCGCTGGCTGGGCCAGTCCCGGCGCGCGTTCGACATGCTCTGCGAACGGGCCGTGAGCCGCAGCGCGAGCGGGTCGCGCCTGGCGGACAAGCAGATGGTGCAGGACATGGTGGCGAGCTCCGCCGCGGACATGGCGGCCGCGCGCCTGCTCACGCTGCACGCGGCCTGGACGATGGACCAGGTCGGCGCCTCGAACGCCCGGATCGAGATCGGCATGATCAAGTACTGGGGCGCCAAGGTGCTGCACGACGTGATCGACCGCGCGATTCAGGTGCACGGGTCGCTGGGCTTCTCCGGCGACCTGCCGCTCGAGCACATGTACCGCGCCGCGCGCGCTGCCCGGATCTACGACGGCCCGGACGAGGTGCACAAGGAGTCGGTCGCGCGCCGGATCCTGCGCGGCTACACCCCGGTCGAGGTGCCCACCGAGCACGTCCCCACCCGCACTGAGGCGGCGCAGCGCAAGTTCGCCGAGTACCTGGACCTGTCCACCGCCAACGCCTGAAGCACCAGCGGCGTGTGTCAGTCGGCGGCGCTGGGGGCCGGGTCGGTGAGGTGGGCGCGGTGGTCCGCGACCAGGGCCGTCATCGCGGTCAGGAAGCGGGCAGCGGCGTCCAGCTCGTCCTCGCTGAACCCGTCGAGGACCTCACCCATCCGGGTCCCCAGCGGACCGAAGAACGCGGCCCCCACTGCTGCGGCGGTATCGCTGTGGCGCAGCGTGATCCGTCGACGGTCGGCGGACTCCCGACTGCGTCGCACGTGCCCTGCCCGTTCCAGACGGTCGACCAGCGCCGTCGTCGCGCCGGTGGTCAGGCCCAGCCTGGAGCCGAGCGCTCCGGGGGTCAGCGGCTCACCGGCGTTGCCGGCCCGCGTCACGGCCAGCAGACCGTGCAGATCGGTCAGGTGCAGGCCGTTGCGTCCGGCGAACGCTTGCCCCAATCGGTCGGCCTCGCCCGCGTAGTCCTGTAGCAGCTCCACCAGCTGCTCACGCCCCGGACCGCCCATGGATCCACCCTATCGCCGGGCCCGTTCTCCCCCGTCGCCGAGCGCACCCCGGCGGGGTCAGGTGTTGGTCCAGTTCGGGGGGCGCTTCTCCAGGAAGGCGTCGATGCCCTCCTGGCGGTCGGCGGTGTCGGCGATCGCGGCGGAGGCCTCGTCGGTGGCCGCCCAGCCGCGGTCATCGGGCTCGGAGACGATCTGGTCCAGGGCCCGCAACGACGCCGCCACCGCAACGGGGGCGTTGGCGCACACCTGCTCCGCCAGCGCGATCGCCGCGGTCTCCGCCTCCCCCGGTTCGACGAGATCGTTCACCAGGCCCAGCGCGTGGGCGCGTTCGGCGCCGAGCGGCTGCCCGGTCGTCACCATCTGCTTGGCCACGTTCAACGGCAGCGGCCTGGGCGTGCGGAACAACGCACCGCAGTTGGCCACCAGCCCGCGTGCCACCTCCGGGAGCCCGAACCGGGCCGCGCGACCGGCGACGACCATGTCGCAGGCCAGCACGATCTCGAAGCCTCCGCCGTAGGCCATCCCCTCGACCGCGGCGATCAGCGGCGTGCGCCGGTCCCGACGGACGACGCCGTAGTTGCCCCCGCGTTCGGTCGGCCCGCCCGAGCCGGCGGCCAGGTCGGTCCCGGCGCAGAACGCCGTCGCGTCCCCGGCCAGGACGCCGCACCACAGGTCCGGGTCGTCGTCGAGCTCGTTGAGCGCCGCGTCCAGCCCGGCCGTCATCGCCGCGTCGACGGCGTTGCGCTTGTCCGGCCGCAGCATCCGGATCAGCAGGATGTGCCCACGACGTTCCGTGGCCACCCGGTTCGTCCCCGTCGCCGTCTCCGAGATGCTCATCACCCCACCGTAGATCCCGTTGCCTCCGGCGGGGCCGGCGTTCGTAATCTTGGGCAGTGCCGTCCCCCACCCTCCGCCGCACGCTGCTGTTCACCCTGACCGCCGCCGCTGCCGGAGCCGCCGCTGCGCACGTTCGAGCGGAGATGGGTGCCTCGCGACGACGGCTGCGCGCGGTCGCGGCAACGTCGCCGTACTCCCGGGACGGGATCTTCGCCAATACCGAGACGGGGCTCCCGCGGCAGCGCACCAGCATCCGGACCGTCGCACGCATGCTGCTGCGCCGCAACGAGGTCGGCACGCCGTCGGATCCAGTCCGGCTGGCCCCGCTGCACATCCCGGCGCACGCCGCCCCGCTCGCCGTCACGTGGCTCGGGCACGCGTGCGTGCTCCTCGAGATCGACGGCCGCCGGGTGCTGGTCGACCCCGTCTGGTCGGAGCGGACCTCCCCGGTCCCGCTACTGGGCCCACGCCGGCTCTATCCGATGCCGGCGCCGCTGGCGGCACTGCCGGACGTCGATGTCGTGCTGCTCACCCACGACCACTACGACCACCTGGACCGGCGCACGGTGCGTGCACTGGCCCGGGACTCGTCGGCGACGTTCGTCGCACCGATCGGCGTCGGTGAGCACCTGCGGGCATGGGGCGTCCCCGAGCGGCGGATCGTGACCCGGGACTGGGGCGGCGCGACCGAGGTCGCCGGCCTGGCGCTGAGGTGCCTGGAGGCTCGGCACTTCTCCGGGCGTGGATTGCGCCGCAACACCTCCCAATGGGCGGCATGGGCGGTCGCCGGGCCGGAGCACCGGGTCTACGTCGGCGGCGACACGGGCCCGACCACCGCCTTCGCGCGTTCCGGGGCCGCGCACGGGCCGTTCGACCTGACCGTGCTGCCGATCGGGGCGTACTCCGATCTCTGGCCCGACGTCCACCTCGACCCGGAACAGGCCGTGTCCGGACACCGTGATCTACGCGGCGACGTCCTTCTGCCGATCCACTGGGCGACGTTCAACCTCGGATTCCACGGATGGTCCGAACCCGGCGAGCGGTTGTGCCGGGCCGCCGGGTCGGCCGGGGTCCGGCTGGCGCTACCCCGGCCCGGCGAACGGATCGACCTGGGCCGGCCGCTGCGGCCGGCGACCTGGTGGTCTGCGCCGGACCACTGACTCCCAGGGGCCGGCACTGCGCCTTTCCCCCGATTGCCTTCACCCGAACGCCGAGCCCGCACGGACGACTCACCGTTCTTGCGGAAACTCGCCGAGATGGTTCGACAAACCGCGCGGGCATACCTTATCGTTTCGGTCAGATTTCTGATCGCACTCAAAACTGAGGATCCGTGCACACGCTCACCCGACAGCCGACGGCGGTCCCGCGTGCCCGGAAATACCGGAAGGAATGTGGCGTGGCCAAGCACACCACCGTCACCCTGGTCGACGACCTCGACGGGAGCAAGGCCGAAGAACAGGTACAGTTCTCGGTCGACGGCCGCTCCTACGAGATCGATCTGTCGTCGAAGAATGCCACAAAGCTGCGGGACGGCCTGGCCCCCTACGTTTCCGCAGCCCGGCGCGGAGGACGCACCGCGTCGGCGTCGGCATCGTCGAACGGCTCCAGCGCATCCGAGCGCGCGGTCAACCGTGCGGTTCGGGAATGGGCCGTCGCACAAGGGATGAAGATCTCCGAGCGGGGCCGGATCCCGTCCTCGGTTCTCGAGGCGTATCACAGCGCGCACTGAATCTGCGGCGCTCCGCGGCCCCCGGACAAACGCCGGGCCGCGAGGCGCGGCGCCGGCGGTGGCAGGATCAAGGCACGGATCCCGCACACATGCCGACGAGAGGGCTCGATGTTTCCAGGAACGCACGCCGCCACCACACCGGACAAACCGGCCGTGGTGATGGCCGGAACCGGTGAGGCCCTGACCTACGCGGAGCTCGAGGCCGGATCAGCCCGGCTGGCCCGCCATCTGCACGACGCGGGCCTGCGCCGGGGCGACGTGATCGCGCTGATCTCCGACAACACCCCGCGCGTCTACGAGGTCTACTGGGCCGCCCAGCGTTCCGGGCTCTACATCACCGCGGTGAATCACCATCTCTCCGCCCCGGAGGCGGCCTACATCGTCGGTGACTGCGGGGCGAAGGCCCTCGTGGTCTCCGCCGGCGTGGCCGGGCTGGCCGCCGCGGTCGAGGAGCACGTCGACGTCACGGTCCGGCTCGCCTTCGGCGGCGAGATCCCCGGGGCGTCGCGCTACGACGACTACGACGCGACGCTGGACGGGGTCTCCGCCGAGCCGCTGGCCGACCAGCCGCGGGGCGCCGACATGCTCTACTCCTCGGGCACCACCGGGCGTCCCAAGGGCATCAAGCCGACGCTTCCGGACCGCCAGATCGACGAGCCGGGCGACACCTACGTCGCGATCTTCGGACAGATGTACGGGTTCGATGCGGAGACCGTGTACCTGTCCCCCGCACCGCTTTACCACGCGGCGCCGCTGCGTTTCAGTGCCACCGTTCAGGCCGTCGGCGGGACGGTCGTGGTGATGGAGCGGTTCGCCCCGGAGGCCGCGCTCGCGGCGATCCAGACCTACCGCGTCACGCACAGCCAGTGGGTGCCGACGATGTTCGTCCGGATGCTCAAGCTGCCCGACGAGGTCCGCGCGCGCTACGACGTGTCCTCGCTGAAGGTCGCGATCCACGCCGCCGCGCCGTGCCCGGTCGAGGTCAAGCAGAAGATGATCGACTGGTGGGGCTCGGTGCTCTACGAGTACTACGCGGCCACCGAGTCGTCCGGGATCACGTTCATCGACTCCGCGCAGTGGCTCGCCCACCCCGGTTCGGTCGGCCGCGGCGGCGTGCTCGGCGACGTGCGGATCTGCTCCGAGGACGGCACGGTGCTGGGCACCGGCGAGGTCGGCACGATCTACTTCGAGCGCGACGTCCGCCCGTTCGAGTACCACAACGACCCGGACAAGACGAAGGCCGCCGAGCACCCCGAGCACTCCAACTGGACGACCACGGGCGACCTCGGCTACCTCGACGACGAGGGCTTCCTCTATCTCACCGACCGCAAGGCATTCATGATCATCTCGGGTGGGGTGAACATCTACCCGCAGGAGGTCGAGGACTGCCTCGCGCTGCACCCGAAGGTGCTCGACGTCGCCGTGATCGGCGTGCCGGACGAGGAGATGGGTGAGGTCGTGAAGGCGGTCGTGCAGCCGGACGACGGGGTGGCGACAGGCCCGGAGCTGGAGGCCGAGCTGATCGCGTTCGTCCGGGAGCGGATCGCGCACTACAAGGCCCCGGAATCGGTGGACTTCACCGATTTCCTGCCCCGCACCGCCACCGGCAAGCTGGTCAAGCGCCAGGTCCGGGACCGCTACACCGCCTGAACCTTCCGGGGCCGCTCCGGGTCGCCGCTCCGGACGCCAGGTCGCGAGGGGACCCCCCGGGACGCCGGTGCGAGCGAGGGGACCCCTCGGGACGCCAGGTCGCGAAGGGCCCCCTCAGGACGCCGGCCGCGAGGGAACGTTCGGACACGCCGGGTCGGGTCGCCGCTCCGGGTCGCCGCTCCGGGGCCGCGAGCGGACCCTTCGGGACGCCGGGGTGAGCGAGGGGACCCTCCGGCCGGCGAGCGGGCGTGCCGGTGGCGGCGTGCCCGCTAGAACGGTGGCGGGTCGTCGGGGTCGATG
>JAKDNL010000346.1 GCA_030451825.1 Pseudonocardia sp.
CCCCCCCGCGGCGCCGGGGGGGTGGACCCGCACCCCCCCCCGCGTAGCCCCCCCCCCCGCCCCCCCCCCGGGGGGGTTTTTGGGGTGGTGGCCACTTTAACCCCCGCGCACGAGCCCGGAGGGCACAATCGGGCCCATGAGCGAACCGACAGGGCAGGGCGAATCCGGTGAGCAGGTCAAGGTGGTCGGTGCCGACGGGCGTCCGGTCGGGATGGCCCGCGTGCCGTCCGGGGACGCCGAGCAGTCCGACGATCAGGGCCTGGCCAGCATGGTCGAGCAGCCGGCCAAGGTCATGCGGATCGGAACCATGATCAAGCAGCTGCTGGAGGAGGTCCGCGCCGCGCCGCTGGACGAGGCCTCCCGCGAGCGGCTGCGCGAGATCCACGAGAACTCGGTCAAGGAGCTGGAGGAGGGCCTGGCCCCGGAGCTGCGCGAGGAGCTGGAGCGGCTGAGCCTGCCGTTCTCCTCGGACAGCGTGCCCTCCGAGGGGGAGCTGCGGATCGCCCAGGCCCAGCTCGTCGGCTGGCTGGAGGGTCTGTTCCACGGCATCCAGACGGCGCTGTTCGCCCAGCAGATGGCTGCTCGCGCGCAGCTGGAGCAGATGCGACGCGGCCTCCCGCCCGGCGCCGGTGGCGGCCCGGCGGAGCAGGCCATGCCGGAGGGCCTCGGCCGGGGGACCGGCCAGTATCTGTGAGAGCAACTCGCGGAACGAAACAGCGGCACGGGAGGCAGCGACACGGGCGGCGGGCACGGGCGGATCGGACTCCGGATCCGGACGGCCCACGGAGTCGGTTCGCGCGGTCGCGAACCCGCCCACCCGCGTCGTCGCCGCGGCGGCGTTGAGTACCCTCGCGGAGTGGCCGTGACCGTGAGCGACAGCGAGGCGCGCGACGGCGCCACCGCGATCGAGATGTCCGGCCCCCGCAGCTGGACACGGGCCTTCGCGGACATCGCTCAGGGCTGGCGGCAGCGCCCGCTCTGGGGGTATCTGGGCTGGCAGGACATCAAGCAGCGCTACCGGCGCTCGTTGCTCGGCCCGCTCTGGATCAGCATCAGCATGGGCGTGATCGCGCTCGGGCTGGGCATCCTCTACTCGACGCTGTTCAAGACCCCGATCGAGACGTTCCTGCCGCATGTCGCGGTCGGCCTGCTGATCTGGAACTTCATCAGCGGCTGCATCCTCGAGGGCAGCGAGGTCTTCATCTCGAATGAGGGCCTGATCAAGTTCCTGCCGGCCCCGCTGACGCTGCACATCTACCGGCTGGTGTGGCGGCAGACGCTGTTCTTCCTGCACAACCTCGTCGTGTGGGTCGTGCTGATGGTGATCTTCCCGCACCCGCTGGGCTGGTCCCTGCTGCTCGCGTTCCCGGCGTTCGCGCTGCTGATGATCAACGGGGCGTGGGTGGCCATCCTGTCCGGCATCCTCGCGACCCGGTTCCGGGACATCCCGCCGATCATCGCGAGCATGACCCAGCTGATCTTCTACTTGACCCCGATCGTCTGGTCGGTGGACATGCTGGCCGGCAACGAGGCGGCCCGGGAACGGGCGAGCCTGGCCGAGCTGAACCCGGTGTTCCACTTCCTGGAGATCCTCCGCCAGCCGCTGCTCGGCCAGGAGATCGTCTGGCGATACTGGCTGGTGGCCGGCGTGATCACCGTGGTCGGCTGGGCCGCCGCGCTCATCTGCCTGCGCAACTACCGCTCCCGCGTCGCGTACTGGGTGTGAGACGACGATGAACGAACCCCGCATCACGCTCGAGGACGCCGGCGTCGACTTCCCGATCTTCGATGCCAAGACCCGGTCCCTGAAGAAGTCCGTGCTCGGACGTGCCGGCGGCCGGATCGGCACCGAGTCCAAGGTGCCGATCATCGAGGCGCTGCGCGGCATCAACCTGAAGCTGGGCAAGGGCGACCGGGTGGCGCTCGTCGGGCACAACGGTGCAGGCAAGTCCACGCTGCTGCGCCTGATGGCCGGCATCTACGAGCCGACCCGCGGCAACGCCGTGGTCCGCGGCAAGGTCGCGCCGATCTTCGACCTGGCCGTCGGGATGGACCCGGAGATCTCCGGCCGGGAGAACATCATCATCCGCGGGTTGTTCCTGGGCATGACCCGCAAGCAGATGGAGGCCCGGCTCGAGGACATCGCCGAGTTCACCGAGCTCGGCGACTACCTGTCGATGCCGCTGCGCGCGTACTCCACCGGCATGCGGGTGCGGCTCGCGCTCGGCGTCGTGACCAGCATCGACCCGGAGATCCTGCTGCTCGACGAGGGCATCGGCGCCGTCGACGCGGAGTTCCTGGCCAAGGCGCGCGGACGGCTCAACAAGCTGGTCGAGCGCTCCGGTATCCTGGTCTTCGCCTCACACTCCGACGAGTTCCTGACCGACCTGTGCGACACCGCGCTGTGGATGGAGCACGGACAGATCCAGGAGTTCGGGCCGCTGCAGGACGTGCTGGACCACTATAAGGGCCGTCGCCCGCTGGAAGATCCCGCGTGAGCCCGCCCTTGCCCTCTTCCTCGGCTTCGAACTCGCCCACGAGTTCGCCGCTGCCGCCCGGATCCGTCGTCGCAGTGATCGTCACCCGGCACCGCAGCGACATGCTGGTGGACTCGCTCACCGCGATGGCCAAGCAGACGCACCCGATCGCGCACCTGATCGTCGTCGACAACGGGCCCGACCAGCCGGCCCGCGAGGCGGTCGATGCCTGCGACCTGCCGACGACATGGCTGCCGTCCTGGCGCAACCTCGGCGGCGCCGGCGGGTTCGCCCTCGGCATGCTGCACGCGCTCGCCCTGGGCGCGGACTGGGTGTTCCTCGGCGACGACGACGGTCACGCCGGCGACGAGACCGCCCTGGCCACGCTGCTGGACCTCGCGCAGCGCCGCGACCTCGCCGCGGTCTCACCGGTCGTCGCGGACTCCGACGAGCCGGACCGGCTGGCGTTCCCGCTGCGTCGCGGCCTCACCTGGCACCGCACCCGGTCCGCGCTCATGGCCGCCGACGGCGCCGGCGGCAGTTCCGACAGCGAGCTGCTGCCCGGCATCGCGTCGTTCTTCAACGGGGCGCTGTTCCGCGCCTCGACCCTCGAGGTGATCGGCGTTCCGGACCTGCGGCTGTTCGTGCGCGGCGACGAGGTGGAGATGCACCGCCGGATGGTGCGGTCCGGGCTGGCGTTCGGCACCGCGCTGAACGCGACCTACCTGCACCCGTACGGGTCCGGGGAGTTCAAGCCGATGCTCGGCGGGCGGCTGCACGCGCAGGACCCGGAGGACCCGGTCAAGCGGTACTACACCTACCGCAACCGGGGGTACCTGATGAGCCAGCCGGGGATGCGTCGGATCGGCCTGTTGGAGGTACCGCGGTTCGCCTGGTACTTCCTGGTCACGCGCAAGGACCCGGCGGGGTTCCGGAACTGGCTGCGGCTGCTCAAGCAGGGCCGCGACGAGCACTTCCACCGCGCCCCGTAGGGCCGCGGGTCGTGGCGATGCGCGGCTCCGCGAGCTTCGCGCTCAGGAGCGGAAGACGACCGTCCGCAGCATCACGAAGTTGATGACGGTCGCGGTGCCCTGCGCGATCACCCAGGCGATCGTGGTCTGGAACGCGATCTGCGGCAGCAGCGCCAGCGCCAGCGAGTTCACGCCGATGTTCACCGCGAGCGTGACCGCATAGAGCGCCACGAAGCCGGCGAATCGGCCGCGCCCACCGGTCTCGCCGGTGAACGTGAACCGGCGGTTGAGCAGGTAGGCCGTCGTCGTGCCGAGGATGAAGCTGATCCCCTTCGAAACCGGGACGACAAGGCCCAGGTGCAGCATCAGGTGGTAGACGCCGAAGTCGACCAGGGCGGCCACGACCCCGACGGCGACGAAGCGGGCGATCTGCTGGAGCAGTCCGGGCTTCTCGGGTGCTGCCTCGGTGGCGGTCACCGGTCGAGGGTAACGCCGTGGGCCGCGACACCCCGGGACGGGCCGGTCGCAGGCCCCGTCCCGGGAACCCGGACCGCGCGATCCTGGACCTCAGCCCTACTTTGCGCTACAAAGTAGCTGTCAATGCAGACTTGTTTGGGGGGAACCGATGGACGATCGACCAGCCGATCAGACAGCGCTCGATGAGGAACGCCCGCAGAGCCCGGCCGACGCGCTGGCCATCATCCGCAGCCAGCAGGCGAAGGTGAACGCGCAGCTCGCCCCGGCGACCGCGCTGTTCTTCCTGTTCTGGGGCGTCGCCTGGATCGTGATCGGAATCCTCGCCTACCTCCGCGCCACGGAGGTGCTCGGCGGCGCGACGGCCGGGATCACCATCGCCGTGGTGCTGCTGGCGGCGTGCGGGGCGTCCGCGTGGGTCGGGATCCGGGCCGGACGCGGGGTCGCCGGGGACTCGGCCCGTCAGGGCATGCTCTACGGCCTCAGCTGGCCGATCATCATGACGCTCGTCGGCGTCTTCATCGGCGCCGCGGCCTCGAGTCTCGGGCTGACCGACGCCCAGATGACGGTGCTCGTGCCGGCGATCTTCGCGCTGGTGGTCGGGTCGCTGTACTCGGCGGCCGGGGCGATCTGGGGTCACGTGCCGAACTACGTGCTGGGGCTGTGGATCGTCGCGGTCGGGGTGATCTCGGTGTTCGCGGGGTCGCCGGCGAACACGCTGGTCTTCGGCATCGGCGCCGGGGGCGGGATGCTCGTCGTCGGCGTCCTGGAGATGGCGGGGAGGACCCGACCGTGACGGCGGTTCCGCAGCTCGATCCGGTCATCCACGCGCAGGCCCGGCTCCGGGTGACGGCCAGCCTGGCGACGCTGTGCGAGGGCGACCGGATCACGTTCCCGCGGCTGCAGGAGCTGCTCGACATGACCGCGGGCAACCTCTCGACCCACCTGCGCAAGCTCGAGGAAGCCGGATACGTCGTGCTCACCAAGGTGCACGAGCGGCGCACCCCGGTCACCTACGTCGAGCTGACCCGGGACGGGCGGCGCGCGTTCGAGGACTACACCAGGGCGCTGCAGTCGCTGCTCGCGCCGAACGGGGACGGGTCGTGAACGCCCCCGTGGCGCGGGCGATCGGGGTCACCCGCCGGTACGGCAGCACGGTCGCGCTCGACCGGCTCGACCTCGACGTCGAGGCCGGATCGCTGGTCGGCCTGCTGGGCCCGAACGGGGCCGGGAAGTCGACGCTGATCAGCCTGCTGGTCGGGCTCCGCAAGCCGGACGCGGGAACCGTCGAGCTGTTCGGCGGCTCCCCGCACGACGCGGCGAACCGGCGCCATCTCGGGATGACCCCGCAGGAGACCGGCCTGCCCGCGACGCTGCGGGTCGGCGAGGTCCTCGCGTTCGTCTCCCGGCACTTCCCGGACCCGCTGCCCACCGGCGAGCTGCTGGAGCGCTTCGGCCTGACCGGGCTGGAGAAGCGCCAGACCGGCGGGCTGTCCGGCGGGCAGAAGCGGCGCCTCGCCGTCGCGCTCGCCTTCGCCGGCCGGCCGAAACTGGTTGTGCTCGACGAGCCGACCACCGGGCTCGACGTCGAGGGCCGGCGGACGCTCTGGGAGGGGGTCCGCAGCTTCCACGCCGAGGGCGGCACGGTGCTACTGACCAGCCACTATCTCGACGAGATCGAGAGCCTCGCCGAGCGGGTGGTGGTCGTGGCGAAGGGTCGGGTGATCGCCGACGGGGACGTCGACCAGGTCCGCGGGCTCGTCTCGATGAGCACCGTGAGCCTCCGCTCGGGGATCGCGCCGCCGCTCGAGGGAACCGTCCGTAGCGAGCGCGCCGGGGACCGCTGGGACCTCTGGACCACCGACGCCGATGCGTTGGTCCGCCGGCTGGTGCGCGACGACGTCCCGTTCCGCGACCTGCAGGTGCGGACGGCCTCGCTCGAGGAGGCGTTCCTGTCGCTGACCACTGTGCCTGATGACATTACTGAGACCACCGGGGAGCCGGCGTCATGACACTGCTCGCCACGCACTACCGCTTCCTGCTGATCGAGCAGGCCCGGATCCCGATCGCGCTGGTCTCCTCGGCTGCGTTCCCGGCGCTGTCGTTGCTGTTCTTCGTGGTGCCGTTCGACTACGCGTCGAGCCCGGCGGACGCGACGACGGCCGTCGTGCAGCTCATCGTGTTCGCGGTGATGATCAGCTTCCTGTTCACGTTCGGCGTCGGGGTCGCCGACGACCGGGAGAAGTCCTGGGACCCCTACCTGCGCACGCTGCCCGCGCCTGCCTGGCCGCGGATCGCCGGGCGGGTGCTGACCGGGGCGACGTTCGCGGTGCTCTCGATCATCCCGGTGACCATCGTCGGCGCGCTGTTCACCGAGGCCACAGCGTCACCGGTGCAGCTGCTGCTCGGGATGGTCGCGCTGGTCGTGGCCGGGTTGCCGTTCCTGTTCGGCGGGCTGGCGATCGGGTACTCGCTGCCGGTCAAGGTCGCGTTGCCGGTCACGAACCTGATCTTCTTCCCGATCTCGTTCGCCGGCGGCCTGCTGATCCCGCCCGCACTGTTCCCGGACTGGCTGCAGACGTTCTCCACGCTGCTGCCCTCGCGCGGCGCGCGCGACCTGGTGGTCCTGGCGGTCGTCGGCACGCCGCCGGACGTCGTCGCGATCGCGGTCCTCGCGGGGTGGATCGCGGTCACCGTCCTGCTCGCCGGGTGGGCCTATCGGCGCGACGAGGGCCGCCGCTTCCGCTGACCCCACACCCCCAACCCAACCCACGTTCAGCCGATGCGCGCCACCCTCACCGCCGCGCGCTCGGCTTCGCTACGCGCGGGCGGCCGCGGTCGCATGGCGAAGCTGAGCGCGCGGCGACATGCTGGGCGCGCTCCACAACGCGGGTTGGGCGGGGGTCAGAAGTGGCGGCCGGCGAAGTGGAAGCGGCGGCGGACGGTCACCGAGCCCATGCCGGCGCGGCCGTAGACGCGGAAGTGCGGGTGGCCGTGGGCGGCGCGGCCGGAGACCTTGCTGCGGACCGAGCCCATCGCCGTCACCATGCCGTTGACGTCGGCGGTGGCGTCGTCCGGGACGAGCAGCCGGGCCGAGCCGGCGCCGAGCTGCAGCTCCACCTCGACGACCGGGTGCGCGAGCGTCGCGTCGCAGAAGTCGAGCAGCACCGAGCCCATCGAGCTCTGCACCCGCAGCCGGGCCGGCACCTGCCAGTTCCCCACCCGGCGCAGCGATCCCATCCCGCCCCGCAGCACGGTCGGCGGGCCGACCGGTGTGGAGAGCTGCTCGGTGCGCAGGTCCAGCGGGTCCCCGGGCAGGTCGGCCAGCGGCGGCACCAGGTCCGCACCGAACCGGGCCGCGTAGACGACGGAGAGACGCTCCTCCAGCTCGCCCACCGTGATCCGGCCTTCGGACAACGCCCGCTGCAGCCGTTCGGCGGCACGCTCCCGGTCGGCGTGCGAGATCCTGATCTCTCGCCGATCATCGGATGGGGGCTGCGCGTCCACCTGAGCAGCGTAATCGTCCATCCCCGAT
>JAKDNL010000347.1 GCA_030451825.1 Pseudonocardia sp.
GGCGCTCGGGGCGGGGCCGTTCTGGCGGGGAACCATCGTCGGCTCAAGGGTCGTCGTCGGGGTCGATGCGGTCTTCTCCACGGCTCGGCTATCGCTGTCCGTGGTGGGCTCGTTACCAACCGGCGAGGTCTGCTGCATGTCGTCCCATCGTAGTCGCGGAATCGGTGCAGAGAGGGAAGTACCCGTCTACGGGTCCGATCATTCCGGGTTGGCGCGATCGTCGCCGAGGTGACGCGGGAGTGCGCCGGGTGAGCTCCGGTTCCTGCCCGGTACCGGAGCGGGCCGGGGCCCGCCGGTGTCGTGCCCCGCAGTGGACACCACCACACGGAGCACCAGCGACGGCGCGGGCCCGGTTACCGTACGTGGGGGTCCCCCGTCACCCGTCCGAGATCGGAGCGCCCATGTCGTCCGCGACCGTCGCGACGATCGCGTGCCTCGCGCTGGTGGCGACCGCGGGGTTGATCGTGTGGGTGGCGCGTCAGCAACGGCGGACCGACGAGCTGGCCCGCTCGCTGTCCGACCGCAAGTGGGACATCGCGTGGCTACGCGCCGAGCTGGGCGCCCTGCGGCGGCAGGTGCAGGGGCCGCAGACCACCACACCAACGCCGCAGACCCCTGCACCGCCGCAGACCTCTGCTCCGGAGCCGACCGCTGCACCGGATTCGACCACCGCACCGGCTCCGCCGACCGTCCCCGGCGGCGGCGCGGACCAGCCGATCCGACCGGGCGACCTCGCCGACGACAGGGACGCCGACGACAGGGACAACGTCGACGAGAGGGACGACGACAGGGACACCGAGTCCGAGCCGCCGTCCCCGGGCGGAGCACCGCGCACTCCCGCCGGCCCTGCCCCCAGCCCCACGGCCTGGCGCCGCGACCGCGCCCGGGGTACGTCGTCGCGTCCCCGGCGGCGTCGCCTCCGCTGAGGCACCGGGCACCGGACACCGGACACCGGGTCACCGCGCGGGCGGCACCGCCTCCAGTGACCACGTCCGCTGCGGCCCCCATGGCGTGCCCATCGGAGCGGTGGGGTCCCGGACGACCCGCGTCGTGATCCGATACTGGCGCGGCGCCGGCGGGACCGGACGGAACCGCAGGTAGTTCAGCCGCAGCAGCCATCCGGCCGGGCCGGTCGCGGCGGCCACTCCGGACTCGATCAGCGGTGACAGCGAGCCGCGGTCGGCCAGCCCGTCGAGCACCCGGCAGCGGCAGTGATAGGCCAGGGTGCCGACCTCGCCGGGCGACTCGACGGTCGCTCCGGTCGGGAGACTGTCGGCGATCCGCACGTACTGCGCCATCGTGGCCCAGTTCGACGTCAGCGGCGGCAGGACCGCACCGGCCGCGGTCGCCACGCAGGTCACGGCCAGTGCCGCGGCCCCCGCGGTGGCCGCGATCCGGACCGGCGGGCGCTGGGCCCGCGCACAGGTCAGCGCCGCGAGCAGCCCCAGCCCGCCGGCGGCGGGGGCGTAGTACCAGTGGAACGGGGCGACCTCGAGGGAGCACATCACACCGGCGTGCGCGAGGGAACCGAGCCCGAGGACGGCACCGACCGGGCGCGGGCCGTGGCTGCGCAGCCAGAACGGCAGCGCGACCAGTCCGGCGACTGCCGGCACCGCGATCAGCGCCGTCGCCACCGGGAACTTCGCCCACCACAGCAACGGCCCGTTGGCGTAGTCCCACGGGCCCCACCGCACCCCGGACTTGACCAGCAGCGTGTCCGGCACCGCCGAGCCGAGCACCCACCAGGACCAGGCCGCCCATGGCAGCGCCGTCGCGGAGGCTGCCAGGGCGACCTTCCACCACCCGCGACCGGCCACCGCGACGGCGACCAGCCCGACCACCACGAGGTCCGGGCGGGTCAGTACGAGGAGCCCGGCCAGCACGCCGGTGGTCCACCGGCCCCGGGCCAGCGCCCGTTCGGCCAGGCCGGTCATCAGGGCGAGCGCGAGGTAGGACTCCAGGCCGACCGTCGAGAGCAGCAACGGCGAGGTGGCCAGCAGTGAAAGTCCGAACGCCGGCGCCCGGTGCGCGGGCAGCCCGAGCCGGTCGCCGATCCGGGTCAGCCCGGCGCCGGTCGCGGCGAACGTGAGGGCCAGCACGACGCCGGTCGCGGCGAACGCGTCCCGGGTCAGCGCGGTGACACCGCCGGTGAGCAGCACGGTGAGCGGGGAGGTGGCGGTGTTCGCGGTCAGGCCCGGGTACATCCCCCAGCCGCCGGACAGGCCGAGCGTGCGGGCGTAGTCGAGCGAGATGTAGGCGTCGTCGACCAGCGCCCGCCCGACGGCGGCGAACACGCACGCGCCGACCAGGGCGCCCAGCGCGGCCACCACGAGCGTGGGCGGCAGCCTCGCGCGATGACGCGCCGGGCCGTGCGGGGCGACGGGGCGCTCGTGGCGCCCGCTCCGCCCGACCGGCGCGGTGGCGTCGTCGTGCGCGCCGGTGCGCTGGGCCGGGACGGGTACCAACACCGACGGGTGGCCGTGACCGGTCCCGGTCTGCTGGTGCCGGCGATGCGCGGTGACGCGCGGGAGCGGCCCGAGTACCCGCCGCGTTCCACCCACGATCGGATAATCGCCCGGCGGGGGCCGAATGTCACGGGGCACGCAAGGGCGTACCGACGTCAGGGCAGCATCCAGCCCAGTACCGGCGTGGCCTGCAGCGCGATGATCCCGGAGAGCACCACCAGCATGCCCAGGCTCCAACCGATCACCTTGCGCAGCAGCGTGCCCTCCTCGCCCTCCATCTTCACCGCGACCGCGGCGATCGTGAGGTTCTGCGGGGAGAGCATCTTGCCCAGCACCCCGCCGGAGGAGTTCGCCGCGGCGAGCAGGTCCGGCGGCAGCCCGGCGCCGTTCGCGGCCGTGACCTGCAACGACCCGAACAGCGCGTTGGCCGAGGTGTCCGATCCGGTGACCGCCACGGCGAACCAGCCCAGTACCGGGGACAGGAACGCCAGCGCCCCGCCCGCCCCGGCGATCAGCAGCCCGATCGCGGTGGTCTGCGCGGACCCGTTCATCACGTAGGCCAGCGCAAGCACCGACGTGACGGTGAGGATCGCCCAGCGCAGCTCGACGACCGTGCGCCACCAGGTCGCCGCCGCCCGCCCGGCACCCACCCGCAGCAGCAGCGCGACCAGGACCCCGGCGATCACCATCAGCGTTCCGGCGGTGGACAGCCAGGTCAGCGAGAACGACGTGACGCTGCTCGGCTTCCCCGCCCGGTCCACGATGTCGAGGCCGGGGAACGTGAAGGCGATCTTCAACGAGTCGATCGCGTCCTTGACCCCGGGCAGTTGGGCCAGGGCGAACACGGCGACGATGATGACGTAGGGCGCGTAGGCGCGGCGGATCTCGGCGGGCGAGTCCGGGGCCGGCGTCGTGTCCACCGCACCGGCCGTCGTACCGCCGCCCGTCGTGGCACCGACGCTGCTGGTCGCGGGCTGACGAGCCGCCCACACCGCACCGTGCGCCACGCCGGACGGTCGATCGGGGCCATCTGTCACTCCTTGCGCGAACCTCGGCTCAGTGCGGCGACCCGGGAGCGGATCGCGTCGGCGGAGTCGGCGTCGGACATCGCCCGCTCACTCAGCCGTTCCGCGACCAGATTGTAGACCTCGATCTCGACCGGATCCTGCACGTAGACGGCACCGTTGCGTACTCGATGTAGCCGATCGAGCGGGCCTCGGCGAAGTCGAGCAGTGTGAACGGACCGGCGATCAGCACTGGTCAGCACGGGTCAGCTCTGCGGCACCGCCACGCCCCGGATGCTCGCGTCGAGCAGCTGTACCGGGTGCAGCAGCGGCACCGGTCCCTGCTCACCCTCACCCAGGTACTTGCGGATCTGGAGCAGGCAGCCCGGGTTCGCGGTGACGACCACGTCCGGTTTCGCGGCCTGGATGTGCCCGGCCTTGCGCTGGCCCAGCTCGCCCGCCGCGTCCGGCATGATCATGTTGTAGATGCCGGCCGAGCCGCAGCACAGCGCCGCCTCGGCGATGTCGACGAGCTCCAGCTCCGGGATCGTGCGCAGCACCGCGCGCGGCGCCTCGCGCACGCCCTGGGCGTGCCCGAGGTGGCACGCGTCGTGATAGGCCACCCGGCCCCGCACCGGCGTGCGCGGGGCGCGCGGGCCGCCGTCGGTCTCCCGGGTGTACAGCTCGGCCAGCACCTCGTGTACGTCGCGGACGCGCGCGCTGAACGCCGTGGCGCGCTCGGCCCACTCGGGGTCGTCGGCGAGCAGGTGGCCGTAGTCCTTCATCGACGAGCCGCAGCCCGCCACGTTGGTGACGATCGCGTCGACGTCCAGGGTCTCGAAGCGGGCGATCGTGCGACGGGCCCGGGCCAGCGCGGAGTCCTCGCGCCCGGCATGTACCTCCAGCGCGCCGCAGCACTGCTGCTCGCGCGGGACCAGCACGTCGCAGCCCTCGGTCGAGAGCACCCGCACGGTGGCCTCGTTGACCCGGTGGAAGAACACGTCCTGCACGCAGCCCGAGAGCAACGCCACCCGCGCGCGCCGCTTCCCGATCGCGGCCGTGTGCACCGGCAGCGTCGCGAACGCCTCGCGCACCGTCACCGGCGGCAGCAGCGACTCCATCGCGGCCAGACGACCGGGCAGCCTCGCGGCGAGCTTGCGGACCGCCGGCACGGCGGCCAGCTTCTGGTAGAGCGCGCCGGGCAACGCCGCGGCACGCAGCCGCTTCTTGTACGGGAACAGCGCGAAGATCGCCCCGCGGAACAGCGAGTCGGCCTTCGTCCGGGTCACGTTGCGCTCGATCTGCGGGCGCACCGACTCGAGCAGCTTGTCGTACTGGACCCCGGACGGGCAGGCTGTCACGCAGGCCATGCAGCCCAGGCAGTTGTCCATGTGCTCGGTGAACGGCCCGTCGAGGCCGATGTCGCCTTTGGAGGCCAGGTCCATCAGCAGGATCCGGCCGCGCGGGGAGTCCATCTCCTCGCCCCAGAGCTGGTAGGTGGGGCAGGTGGGCAGGCAGAAGCCGCAGTGCACGCAGTCGTCGAGCAGCTCGCGCTCGGGCGGGCGGATCGCATCGAACGCGCTGGGACCCTGCTGCGGGATCTTCGATTCGGCGGAACCGGCGGGGGTACTCACTTCGCTCTTCCTCACATCCAGGGGTCGAAGCGACCGGGCGAGAGCCGGCCGTCCGGGTCGAGTCGGCTCTTGATCGCCTTGAGTACCGGCAGGCCGGACGGGGCGGGGCCCCAGGCGGGGGCGTCGAGATCGGCGGCGCGCGAGCGCAGCGAGGAGGTGCCGTGCGCGGCCGCGACCGCGTCGTGCGCCTCGGCGACGGCCGCACCCGGGACGGTCACGGTCGCCACCCCGGTGCCCAGACCGGCGGCCACGCCGGTGGTCGGGAGCTCCGCGATCAACGGGGCCAGCCGGGTCGGCGCGGCACCGATCCGCAGCACCGCGCCCGCCTGCTCGCCCGGACCGCCGGCGTCGCCACCGGGACCGGGACCGGGACCGCCCGCGGTCAGCGCCGCGTGCTCGGCCCACACCGTCTCGTCGACCTCGTGCGCGCCGTCGCCGAGCAGCCCCACGAGGCGGTCGACCCGCAGGTGCAGCGTCGACGCGCCGCCCTCGAGCCGGACCAGGAGGCGGCCCGGGTCACCGGAGATCCACTCGCAGGCGATCGGCTCCAGCGGGCTCTGCACGAGCCGCGCGGTGTGCTCGGCCGCGGTCTCCAGCGGCCCCTCGACGGCGACGGTCGCGGTCGCCTTCGGGACCGGGTGCAGCCGCAGCACGACCTCGACCAGCACCCCGAGCGTGCCGTAGGACCCGTGCAGCAGCTTGGTCAGGTCGTAGCCGGCCACGTTCTTGATCACGTGCCCGCCGCTGCGCGCCATCGTGCCGTCGGCGAGCACCGTCGTCGTGCCGATCACCAGGTCCCGCAGGGAGCCGTAGACCAGTGCGGACGGGCCCGCGTCGGCGGTCGCCAGCCGCCCGCCGACCGTGGCCCCGCGCGGGACGCGGGCGGCGGCGCGGGCCACGCGCTGGTCGTGAGCCCCGATCTCGCCGGCGAGCTCGCGCAGCGGGGTGCCGGCGTGCACCGAGACCGTCATGTCGCCCGGGTTGTGGGCGATGACGCCGCTCAGCCCGGTTGTCTCCAGCGTGGCGTCGACGTCGTGCAGGCGGCCCGCCCAGTCGGCGGCGGTGCCGGCGCCGGCGATCGAGAGCCGGCCGGGGGTGTCCAGGACGGCGTCCCGGACCTCCCTCGGTGTGGTGGGGCGCAGCGTGGTGGGTGCGGCGCGGGTCATCTCGGCGGCCCTTTCCTCGTCACGGGTGCGGGTCTGTTGCGCGGCCGGTACGGGCCGGTGGTCGGTGGCCCGGTCACAGGGCTTGGTCTCAGGGGTTCGATCACAGGGGCCTCGATCACAGGGCCTCGATCACAGGGCCTCGATCACAGCCGCTCGATCGCGCCCTGCTCCTCGAGCGGGTGCGGGCGGTACTTGCCGGGCCGCTCCCCGCACAGCCGCGGCGTCGGCAGCATCTTGCCCGGGTTGCAGATGCTCTCCGGGTCGAACGCGGCCCGGACCCTGCCGAAGACCTCCAGGTCGTCCTCGCCGAACATCGCCGGCATCGAGCAGGCCTTGTCGGTGCCGATGCCGTGCTCGCCGGAGAGCGACCCGCCCATCGCCACGCACAGCTCGGCGATCCCCGCGGAGAGCTCCTCGGCGCGCTCGGCCTCGCCGTTCGCCTCGCTGTAGAGCACCAGCGGGTGCAGGTTCCCGTCGCCGGCGTGGAACACGTTGGCCACCCGCAGGCCCGCGTCGTCGGCCATCCCGGCGATCTTGTCGAGCACCTCGGCCAGCCGGGTGCGGGGGACCACCCCGTCCTGGACGATGTAGTCCGGGCTGATCCGGCCGACCGCGGCGAAAGCCGCCTTGCGTCCGCGCCAGATCGCGGCGCGCTCCTCGGGGGAGCCCGCGATGTGCAGGCGGGTGCAGCCGTGCTCGTCGCAGATCGCCTTGACCTGCTCGAACTGGTCGGCGCACTCCTCGGCCGTGCCGTCGAGCTCGACGACCAGCGCGGCCGGGGTGTCCAGCGAGTACCCCGCTCCGGTGGCGCCCTCGGCGGCCTCGATCGCGAGCATGTCCATCATCTCCACCGCGGCCGGCACGATCCCGGCCGAGACGATGTCGGAGACGACCTGCCCGCCCGCGGCGACCGACGGGAAGTCTGCGAGCAGCGTGCGCATCGTCTCCGGCGTGCGCAGCAGCCGGACGGTGATCTTGGTGGTGATCCCGAGCGTGCCCTCCGAACCGAGGAACACCCCGCGCAGGTCCGGCCCGGACTGCTCGGCGGAGTCCGAGCCGAGCGTGACCATCGAGCCGTCCGGGAGGACGACCTCGATCGAGAGCACGTGGTTCGTGGTGAAGCCGTACTTGAGGCAGTGCGCGCCGCCGGAGTTCTCCGCGACGTTGC
>JAKDNL010000927.1 GCA_030451825.1 Pseudonocardia sp.
GTGGAAGCCGTGCCGGGCGAACAGCCCGGCGGCCACCGCGAGGATCTGCTCCCGCCGGGACGGCACCGGCGTCCCGTCCGGGGCGGCTGTCATCGGCGCAGCGTAGCGCCCGGGTTAATGATCGTTCACATCCGGTCGAGCTCCTAGTAAGTGGCGGTAGAGGTTGATCTGGAGTTCATCGTGCTGCGTCTCCTTTGATGTGGTGATCGACTCTGGGTCTGGCTACTACCGAGGAGGACTCGTTGTCGCAGAAGGCCGGGAAGCTCACCCGTGGTGATCGTCGGCGCAATGAGCGGTTGGCACGGTTGCGCTCGATCGTCGACCGGGACCACGCGATCGTGTCGGTGGATCTGGCTTCGGCCAAGCAGGCCGCGGCGATCACCGATCACGACTCGCGGGTGCTGGCGCGGCGGATGTTCACCGGCGACGCGTGGGTGATCGACGAGATCCTGGACTGGGCGACACCGATCGCGGCCGAGGCCGGGTTCACCGGCGTGGTGCTGGGCTGCGAGCCGACCGGGCACCGGTGGAAGCCGCTGCTGGACCGGGCCCGAGACCGCGGGATCGAGCTGGTGTGTGTGAACCCGATGCTGGTCCACCGCGGCCGCGAGGAGGAGGACTTCACCCGCGACCGCTCGGACTTCAAAGACGCCACCATCATCGCCAAACGGGTCGCCGAGCTGCGCTGCTATGTGCCCTTCCAGCTGGAGGGCCATTGGTGCCGGCTGCGCCATCTCGGGGCCCGTCGTGACGGTCAGCTCGTGGTGGCCACCGCCGCGCGGCAGTGCCTGCGTGACGTGCTCGAGTGCGCCTGGCCCGCGGTGCTGCGCGTGGCGTCGCGGCCGCTGGAGGCGATCACCTGGCGGGCGGCGATGGCGGTGTCCACCCAGCCCGAGCAGATCGCCGCGATGAGCTACGCCGACTTCGCCGCGGCGGTGCGCGCCGAGCTCCCGCATTGGGGTGGCACCCGCTGCAACCACCGTGTCCTGCGCGGCGTCCACGCCGCCGCCGCGCGCCCGGGCGGAGTGCCCGCCGAGCGCGACGCCGCGGCCGAACGCGCCGCGTTCGCGCTCTCGGACTGGCACCGCGCGCTCCACGAGCAAGCTGAGGTCGAGACCCGCATGCTCGCCGTGCTCGACGCCCTCGAGCTGTCCGAGCTGGTCACCACCATCCCGGGGGTCTCCGCGGTGGGCGCGGCGGCGATCCTGGCCGAGACCGGCGACCCCGACCGCTACGACTGCGCGCGGGCCTGGGTCAAACACGCCGGCCTGTGCCCGCGCGACAACGAATCCGGCACCTTCGCCGGCACCACCACCATCTCCCGGCGCGGCCGGCCCGGGCTGCGTACCGCGGCCTGGCGCGCGGTCTGGGGCGCGCTGCGCCACAACTGTGTCTACGCCGCCAAGTACGCCCACCTGACCGGGCGCGCCGAGAACCCGCTGCGCGACGGCCAAGCCCGCGCCGCGATCGCCGCCGCCCTGCTGCGCCAGCTGTTCATCGTGGTCACCCGACGGGTGGCCTGGGACCCCGTCCTCGCCGGCGCCGACACCACCACCACAACCACCGGCGAGACCGACCACACCGACGACACCGAGGTGGCGCCACTGGCCGCATGAAGCGATGATGGCGCCGGGCGGGGCGAACCCAGCTGGTCCTTGGGTAGAACCCGTAGCTGAGCAGGGGCGCCCCGCCCACCCTCCACCCG
>JAKDNL010000348.1 GCA_030451825.1 Pseudonocardia sp.
GCAGGCTCCTCGCGGGTCGCGGCCAGGCAGTTGCCGACGACGTCCACGGTGCGGGCGACGAGGTCGTCGCGGAGCCGGTCGGAGATCCCGTCGCGGGCGATCCGGGCGGCGACCTCGCCGATCCGCTGGGCCGGGGTGAGAGTGGAGACCGGGGCGCTCACGCCGACACCAGCGCCAACGGGCGCCCCGTCCCGCCGACGATGCGCAGCGGCGCGAACACGGCGACGAACTCGGTGACGCCCTGGGCAGCTGCGTCCTCCAGCGCGAGGTGCTCGATGATGTGGATCCCGTTGTCCACCAGCAGGATCCGGTGCACCGGCAGTACCCGGTGCCCGGCACCGGCCGGGATCTGCTCGTAGGCGGTGGTGTCCGAGCCGGTGGCCACGACCCCGCGCTCGACGAGCCAGCGGGCGCCGTCCTCGGTCACCCCGGGGACGCCGGACTCCTTGCCGACATACGCCGCGGCGTCGCCGAAGTTCCGCGCCCAGCCGGTGCGGATAAGCGCGATGTCGCCCGTTCCGGGTTCGGCCCCTGCCCGCTCGGCGGCGGCCGCGAGGTCGGCGGCGGTGATGCCGTACCCGCCGTCCAGGGTGTCGACGCCGTGCGTGCCGGCCACGTCGAGGAGCACACCGCGGGTGACCATCGGCGGGATCGTCTCGGCGCCGTGCACGGTGTGCCGGCCGCCGCGCTGGGAAGCCTCGGCGTCTACCCCGCCGTAGAGCATCCCCTCGTGGCTGACGTGCGCGAGCGCGTCGACGTGAGTGCCGACGTGCCCGCCGGTGATGATCACCTCGTTGGACGCGGAGCCGCCGTCGGGGCGGACGGCGTCGCCGTGGCGGCGCTCCAGCGTCATCCGGAATCCCGGGTGGTTGGGCGAGCCGGGCATCCCGGTGTAGAGCGGGTGCCCGAGCTCGACGACGCGGGTATCGCCGAGCGCACCGAGCAGCGCGGCGGTGCCGCCGGGCGTCGTCGTCGGGGGGACGGTCATCGGTTCTCCTTCCCGGCCCGCACGGGGGTGCGCGCCGGTTCGTGCTCGGGAATGTCCGCGGATGTTTCGGTGGCAGCGCCCAGATCGACGCCCAGCTCGGCTGCGAGGTCGGCGACCCACCGGGCGCCGGCGACCACGGCCGGGTCGACGAAGCGTCCGCGCTCGTCGAGGTAGGCGCTCGACCCGGCGGTCTCGGCGGCGCGCAGCGAGTCGAGCAGCGCGTGCGCCCGCGCGACCTCGGCCGGGCCCGGGGTGAACGCGTGGTTCACCGGCCCGACCTGGGCGGGGTGGATCACCGAGCGGCCGAAGAACCCGGCGTCGCGGGCGGTGGCGCTGTCGGCGGCCAGCCCGTCGGCGTCGGCGAGGTCGGTCCAGACGCCGGCGACCGGGCTCGGCAGGCCGGCGGCCCGGTTCGCCACCACGACCCGCGCGCGGGCCCAGCCGAGGTGCGCCGGATCGCCGATGCGCAGGTCCGCGGCGAGGTCGGCCTCGCCGAGCGACACGGACGCGACGAGCGGGTGCGCCCGGGCCAGGTCGAACGCCTCCTCGAGCCCGCGCGCGCTCTCCACCAGCAGGTGCAGCGGCAGGGCGAGACGTTCGGCCAGGGCCGCGACGGCGTCCGGGTCGGCGGCCTTGGGCAGTCGGATGCCGTCGGCGCCGGACCCGGCCAGCGCGGCGATGTCGGCGGCCGACCATGGGGTACCCGGGGCGTTCACCCGCACCCAGAGCGGCCGGTCCCGGGGCCCGGCGCAGGCCTGCACCGCGGCGTCGCGGGCGGCGTCCTTGGCCCCGGCGGGGACGGCGTCCTCCAGGTCGAGCACCACCGCGTCCGCCGTGCCGGACAGTGCCTTCGCCACCAGCTCCGGGCGGTGCGCGGGCACGTAGAGCCAGCTGCGGACCCGCCCGAACGGGGTGCGGGACCCCCCGGCGCTCACACGACCCCCTGCTCGCGCAGCCGCGCCAGCTCGGCGTCGTCGACGCCGTGGCGGGCCAGGATCTCGGCGGTGTGGTGGCCCAGCGCGGGCCCGGTGCTGCGGACCCGGCCGGGGGTCTCGGAGAGCCGGAACGGAACGTTCTGGAACCGGACCGGGCCGAGCTCGTCGTCGTCGATCGAGACGATGCTGCCCAGCGCCGCGTACTGCGGGTCGGTGAGCACGTCGGCGGCGGTGTAGATCGGGGCGACGGCGGCCTCGGCCTTCTCGAACGCCTCGACGACCTCGTCCCGGTCGCGCTCGGCGATCCAGCCGCCGACCGCCGCGTCGAGCTCCTCGACGTGCTCGGCCCGGGTCGCGCCGGAGGCGAACCACGGCTCGTCGATCAGCTCCGGCGTCCCGACCAGCCGCATCACGCGCTCGGCGATCGACTGCGCGCTGGTGGAGACCGCGACCCAGCGCCCGTCCGCGCAGCGGTAGGTGTTGCGCGGGGCGTTGTTGCTCGAGCGGTTGCCCGTGCGGGGCTGGAGCGTGCTCAGCTGGTCGTAGGCGATGACCTGGGGCCCGAGCAGGTGCAGCAGCGGCTCGATGATCGCCATGTCCAGCACCTGGCCGCGCCCGGTGCTCTCGCGCGCCTTCAGCGCGGTCATCACGCCGAATGCCGTGGTCAGCGCCGCGACGCCGTCGGCGAGTCCGAACGGCGGCAGCGTCGGCGGGCCGTCGGCTTCGCCGGTGATCGCGGCGAACCCGCTCATCGCCTCCGCGAGCGTCCCGAAACCGGGTCTGTTCGAGTAGGGCCCGAACTGGCCGAACCCGGTGACCCTGGCCAGGACGAGCCGCGGGTTGCGCGCCGAGAGCTCCTCCCAGCCGATCCCCCACCGCTCCAGCGTCCCCGGCCGGAAGTTCTCGATCACGACGTCCGCGTCGGCCGCGAGCTCGCGGAACAGCTCCTGCCCACGCGGGGTGGACAGCGTCAGCGTGATGGCCTTCTTGTTGCGGGCCAGCATCTTCCACCACAGCCCGACGCCGTCGCGCTGCGCACCGTGGGTGCGCGCGGGGTCGCCGCGCGGGTGCTCGATCTTGATCACCTCGGCGCCGTGGTCACCGAGCATGGTGGCGGCGAGCGGCCCCGCGAACAGGGTCGAGACGTCGAGCACCCGCAGTCCCTCGAGTGCCGCGGTCTCGGGCCCGTCCGCCGGACCGGTCCGGAACGGGGTCTCGTGCGTGCTCATCGTGTCCTTTCGGCCGCGGGTAGCGCGGCGGTGAGTCGTCGGTGTTCGTGGTGCCCGCCGAGCCGTCGGGTCGTCCGCTCGGCCGCGGCGATGACCTCGGGCGCGGTGGCCGCGACGAACTCGTCGGTGACCCGGAAGCGCGGTCCGCAGACCGAGATCGCGCCGACGACGTCGCCGGAGGGCCCGAACACCGGGGCGGCCACCGAGCCGGCGTCGGCCTGGCGCTCGCCCGCGGACGCCGCGTAGCCGCGCTCCCGGATCAGAGCCAGCTCGGCGCGCAGGGCGTCCGGGTCGGTGATCGTCGACGGGGTCAGCGCCGCCAGGTCGGCGGCCAGCGTCTCGTCGACTCGCTCGTCGGGGCCGAAGGCGAGCATGCATTTGCCGGACGAGCCGGCGTGCAGCGGGAAACGACGGCCGATCTCGACCGACATGGTGATCTCGTGGGTGCCGACGACCTGGTCGAGGTAGACCCGGCCGCCGTGCACCCGCGCGCTCAGCGTCGCCGTCTCGGCGAGCTCGTCGCGCAGGCCGGAGAGCTCCGGCAACGCCGCGGTGCGCAGGTCCGAGTCGCGCATCGCACGTCCGCCGAGCGCCGCCGCGGCCGGCCCGAGGCGGTACTCCCGGCTGGCCGGGTCGTACGCGGTGAGCTCGCGTGAGGTCAGCGACTGCAGGATCCGGTGGACCACGGCTTTGCTCAGGCCGAGCTCGCGCGACACCCGCGTCACGCCGAGCGTCGACGGGCCGTCCGTGAACAGCAACAGGACGTCGGCCACCCGCTCCGTCGCCCCGGTCCCACCGTTGGTCTCCGCCATCGACCTCTCCACCCTCTGTACCGCTTGCCGAAACAGAGAGTGCGGTCGTGGTGTCCAGAAGTCAAGAACTTCGACGGCTCGTCTTGCATATATGCACGTCAACTGTTCTTATCGCTGTCGAGCTACTCTTGTACAGTGTTTCTCTTAGCGGAACAGAGGTGATCGTGTGACGGACGTGGACCTGGTGGTCGCCGGCGCCGGCGGTGGCCTGGCCGGCGCCCTCCGCGGTGCCGAGCTCGGGCTGGACGTCCTCGTGGTGGAGTCGAACCCGCACTTCGCGCGCGGCAACAACACCTCGATGTCGACGGCGATGGTTCCCGGCCCCGGCTCCCGCTTCCAGGCTGCCGCCGGCGTCTCCGACTCCCCCGAGCAGTTCCTCGCCGACGTCGCGGCGAAGACGCACGGGTCCGCGGACCCCGCGGTGTCCGGCACCCTGGCCGGCGTCGGAGCCGAGCTGGTGGAGTGGCTGGCCGACCACGTCGGGATGCCGATCGAGCTGCCGACCGACTTCACCTACCCGGGGCACTCCGTCCCACGCGTGCACACCGTGCCCGGCCGGCACGGGTCGTCGATGCTGCGGTACCTGGTGGATGCGGCCACCGCCGCCGAGCGCGTCGACCTGCTCGTGCCGTGCCGTCTGGTGGACGCGCGACCCGCGCCGGGCGGGACGCGCGTGGCCGTCGTCGAACATCCCGACGGGCAACGCGAGGAGATCAGCACCCGCGCGGTCCTGTTGGCCACCAACGGCTTCGGGGCCGACGCCGAGCTCGTCCGCATGCACCTGCCGGAGATCGCCGACGCGCGCTACCACGGCAGCGAGCACTCCCGCGGCGACGCGCTGCGGATCGGTTCCGCCCACGGGGCCGCCAGCGGATGCCTGGACGCCTACCAGGGCCACGCGGGTCTCTCGGCCGCCGCGCAGACGCTGCTGACCTGGACCGCGGTGATGCACGGCGCCGCCGTCGTCGACGGGACCGGGCGTCACTTCGGCGACGAGACCACCGGCTACTCCGAGTACGCCGCCACGCTGGCCGCCCGGCCCGGCGGACGCAGCTGGATGATCTTCGACGAGCGCATCGACGGCCTGTGCCGTGCCTTCGGCGACTACCTCGACGTCGTCGGCGCCGGCGCGGTGCGGACCGCGGACACCGTCGCCGAGCTCGCGGCCGCGATCCGCGTCCCCGCCGACGCACTGGCCGAGGAGGTGGCCGCGCTGGGCGCCGTGTCCCGCGGCGAGGTGGGCGACCGGTTCGGCCGCACGGTCGAGGCCGAACTCAGCGCGCCGTTGCACGCGGTCGAGATCGTCTCCGCGCTGTTCCACACCCAGGGAGGACTGCTCGTCGACGCGAACGCCCGGGTGCTCGACGCCGGCGGCTCCCCACTGCCCGGCCTCTACGCCTGCGGCGGTGCCGCGGTCGGCATGTCCGGCCACGGCGCCGCCGGCTACCTGGCCGGGAACGGGCTGCTGCCCGCGCTCGGTCTCGCCTACCTGGCCGCGGGCCATCTCGCCCGCAGCACACCATCCCCGACCACACCGTCCCCCGCCGCGGCTCCGTCCGCGACGTCGTCCCCGAGAGGTGACCGATGAGCACACCCGACCTGATCATCCGCGACGTCCGCGTCGTCCGTCCGAACAGTGCCGAGCCGATGGCAGGCGACATCGCCGTGACCGACGGCCGGATCACCGAGGTCGCCCCGCGGATCGAGGTCCCGGAGGGGACGACGGTGCACGAGGGCCGCGGGCTGCTGACCTTCCCCGGCGTCGTCGACGCGCACCAGCACTGGGGCATCTACAACCCGCTCTCCGACGATACCGTCACCGAGAGCCGGGCCTGCGCGCAGGGCGGCGTGACGACGTCGCTGACCTACATGCGGACCGGGCAGTACTACCTCAACCGCGGTGGCAGCTACGCCGAGGTGTTCCCGGAGGTGCTCGCCGCGGCGGCGGACCGCTCGCACGTCGACTACGCGTTCCACCTGGCCCCGATGCAGTCCTCGCACATCGACGAGATCCCGTCGCTGGTCCGCGAGCACGGCGTGACCTCGTTCAAGATCTTCATGTTCTACGGCAGCCACGGCCTGCACGGCCGCTCCGCGGACCAGAACTCGTTCCTGATGATCCCCGAGGGCGAGCGCTACGACATCGCGCACTTCGAGTTCGTGATGCGCGGGATCCAGGCCGCGCGCGAGGCCAACCCGGACATCGCCGACCAGATCTCGCTGTCGCTGCACTGCGAGACCGCCGAGATCATGACTGCGTACACGAAGATCGTGGAGCAGGAGGGCACGCTGTCCGGCCTGGAGGCCTACAGCGCGTCCCGCCCGCCGCACTCCGAGGGACTGGCCGTGACCATCGCGTCCTATCTCGCCCACGAGACCGGGCTGCCCACGATCAACCTGCTGCACCTGTCCTCGGCCAAGGCGATGGAGGCGGCGATGCTGATGGCGCGCACGTTCCCGCACGTCGACTTCCGCCGCGAGGTCACGATCGGTCACCTGCTCGCCGACGTCACCACGGCCGACGGCGTCGGCGGCAAGGTCAACCCGCCGCTGCGCCCGCGCGCGGACGTCGAGGCGTTGTGGGAGCACGTGCTCGCCGGCGACGTGAGCTGGGTCGTCTCCGACCACGCCTGCTGCAAGGAGGAGCTGAAGTTCGGCGACGACCACGACGACGTGTTCGCGGCCAAGTCCGGCTTCGGTGGCACCGAGTACCTGCTCCCCGGACTGGTCGGTGAGGGGCGCAAGCGGGGCCTGCCCCTGTCCCGGGTCGCCGAGCTCACGGCCTGGAACCCGGCACAGCGCCTGGGCCTGCCGACCAAGGGCGACATCGCGCCCGGCTTCGACGCCGACATCGCGCTCGTCGACCCGGACCGGGCCTACACCGTCGACCCCGCCGACTCGGAGTCCACCCAGGAGTACACGCCGTTCCGCGGCCTGGAGATCGGCTCGAGCGTCGTCACCACGTTCCTGCGCGGGCAGACGATCTTCGACGACGGTGCGGTGGTCGGCGAGCCCACCGGGCGCTACCTGCACCGACCGACCGGTCGCCCCTAGACGTTCGTGCTGGGTACGGGCAGCCGCTCAGTCCACTTCGCACAGGTTCGGGCGTCCTCGCACAGGTTCGTCCCTGTGCGAGGACGCAGTTTCCTCTGCGAAGGCACGCCGCCAGCCGGAGCGACCCCGGGGCTGCCACGTGCCGAGGAGGATCAGGGTTGGACGGCGTCACCCGTCATCGCGGACGCGCGCGAGCAGTCTCTCGCTGAGCACCACGTCGTGCGGTCGCCGCTTCAGGTCCAGAGCGTCCACGACGATCCCTTGCTGCCGGAGGACCTCAGCCAGCTGAGCCCAGTGGTCTGCCTCCATGTCCTCGTGCGAGCGCCCGTCGAAGGGCTCGTCCGGTCCGACCACCGTGCGCGCCGTGTCCACGATGTCCTCGACCGATGTCAGAGCCCAGATG
>JAKDNL010000349.1 GCA_030451825.1 Pseudonocardia sp.
ATCATCCTCAGTGAATGGGATCAGTACATGGCCCTGCCGGGCCTGCTGCTGTTCGACCCGTCCAGCGGCAATACCGTGACGATCCCCACCCAGCACACGGCCTTCGTCGCGCTGTCGAGGACCGTCAGTGGCGGGGTCATCTACGGGGGTGGAAGCTTTGCCGGCGACAGCTCCGGATCCGGGGCGCAGGTGTTCGGCCTCCGGGTGGACGAGGCGGTGCAGGAGCTGCGGGCCTTCGTCGTCGAGTCGCAGCTCATGCAGGACTTCGACGACCCGTCGCAGCCGACCCACAACCCCGCCGGGACGGCGCGCTACCGGACCCAGCTGACCCTGCTCGGCGACGCCAAGGCCCCGCTCGCCAACGAGGCGGTGAAGCTCTGGGCCGACCGGGCCGACACGACCGTCCTGGTCAACGGCCAGGGCTTCACCCTCGGCCCCGGCGACGACCAGTACGCCGCGGTCCAGACCGGCGCCGACGGCACCCTGGTCATCGTCAGTGGCTCCACCAAGGCCGACGGCAGCGACAAGGCGGACTCGACGGCCTCGCCGCTGCGTGCCTGGGCCGCGTTCATGGATCCCCATGAGCGGGTCCTGATCCTGCCCGACCGCGAGTTCCACAACCGCGTGGCCACCGCGCACGCCGCCGACCCGAGCCAGGCCGGCGCCGACGACCCGACCCGCGCCAACCTCCAGACGGCGCAGCAGTACGGGCCGGTGCAACCGGGCGGGAGCAACAGCGGCGCGCCGCTGTTCAGCGCCGCACAGAAGCAGCAGAACCAACCCCAGCAGGCGGCTGCCGCCATCCAGCAGATGACCGGCGCGGTCGGCACGGCGCCGGCCGCGGGCGGCAAGAACCTCACGGCGAGCTGGGCCCGCCACCTGACCGCGGGCCCGGGCAAGTACATCGCCTACCCCGACACCCCCGGCGGCCAGTACTCGCCGGTCAACGTCGCCGCCGACCGCGCCGCGGTCGTGCTGCAACCCGCCGGTATCAGCTACACGAGCAACAACGACAAGAGCATTCCGGCGGCCTACCTGCCCGTGACCCCGGCCGCCGCGACGCTGGCGATCGACGCCCTCCAGGGCCAGGACTGGCGGACCAGCCTGTATGCCCCGCCCCGGGCCCGGGCCGCCGCCGAGGCGGGCTCGCTGCAGGCGTTCGGCAGCTGGGACGACTTCTGGGACTGGCTCGAGGGCGCGGCGGCGGCGATCACCCACGTCATCGTCGCCGTGGCGGAGGACATCTACGCCGGGATCCGGGTCCTCGTCGACGGTGTCGCGTACGTCTTCCGGGCCATCATCACCAGCCTCGAGGAGGCGATCTCGGCGATCGGCGCCTTCTTCGTCCAGCTCGGGATCGAGATCCAGCAGCTGCTCGAGGCGCTGAGTGTCATCTTCCAGTTCGGCCACATCGTCGACACCCACAACATCCTCAAGGCCGAGCTGCTCAACCGCGTCAACGGCGTGCCCGGCAACGCGGCCTACCCGGGGTTCGCGGCGCTCATGACGGGCACGGTGCAGCCCAAGCTGGACGGCTTCTTCACCACCGCCGAGCAGACGGTCACCGCCGCCCTCGACAACCTGGCCGACAAGCTCGGCGGCGCGCCCCCGACCAGCCTCGCCGGGGGCGGCTCGACCGCCCACTCCGCGTTCACCGCCACGCCCAAGGGCGGCGGTGCCCCGTCCAGCACCGGCACCCAATCAACCTGGGGGCTCCAGAAGCTCGGACCCGGGATCGGCGGCGGATCGGCGGCGCCGTCGGCCCCTCGGGCGGACCAGGCGGAGGCTTTGGACTCCGCCACCGACGTCATCCTCACCTTCTTCGCCGATTTCGCCCAGAGCCTGAGCAACGACCCCGTTCTCAGTGGCCAGTGGGACAAGGTCAAGCAGGGAGCCCAGAGCCTGAGCAACGCCGGCTCGGCCGAGGACTTCCTCGAGCAGGCGCTGGCCGAGTTGCTGCGCATCGTGGCGCTGGCCGTCGACGGTGTCCTGGCCGTGGGCAAGGCCCTTGTGGACGGGCTGATAGGCGCGATCGACGCGCTGATCAAGGCCATGTTCGACCCCGCCACCGGTGTGCTCACCGCGCCGCTGGACATCCCCGTGCTGTCGTGGCTGTACCGGCTGCTGTTCGGTGAGGAGCTGACGATCCTCAACGCCCTGATGCTGGTCGTCGCCATCCCGGTGACGATCATGTGGAAGGTCGTCGAGGGCAAGTGGCCCGCGGAGAGCTGGAGCGGGGTCGCCGCGCGTCCAGCCGCGCTCGCCGCCGGAGCGCTCGACCCCGACGACCAGCACCTGATGGGGTACTCGACCGCGATCTTCGCCATCATCGGCGGCTTCCTCTGCGGGATCGGCGACGCCGAGGGCGCCGGGGATGTCCCGCTGAGCGTCGGCCGGGCCGCGCTCTGCTCGAGCCTGGCCGTCGCGGGGTTCAGCGTCCCGATCTACGGCAACGACGACCCGAGTGATCTCGACTGGTCCGCCTGGGGCCTCGGCACGGTGACCGGGATGCTCAACATCCTGGGCTCGGTCGACCTGAGCAGCGCCCCCGAGTCGCTCGAACTCGGCAAGCTCGGCCCTGGATTGCTGTCCCTGCTGAGCGCAGCACAGGTGTGCCTCGACACCGTGATCTTCGCCGAGGAGCCCCCGCCCAACCCTCTCGGCGACGCCGCCCTCGGCCTCGGCATCGCTTCCGCGCTACCCGGCATGATCAACATGCTGAAGCTCGAGTCCGAGGCCGGGGCGGTCGTCGTCGCCGTCCTCGACGTCGTGATGGGTTTCGCCGCCGGCGTCGCGGCGATCCTGGGGGCGTACGCGAACACCTCCCAGCAGCCGCCGGGCGAGCCCTGGCGCGGAACGCCCGCGTCAGCACCAGGGCCGCGTAGCCGGCGGTCGGGCCATGCCGTCAAGGGTCGACACTCGCCCCCGGGCCCCCCCGGGGCGGGGGGGACCCAACCGGCCGCCCGGGCCGCTCGTCACCGGGACCGCTGCCTACTTCCGGCTGAAGGCGGGGTAGCCGGCCGCGGCCTCCTCGTCGCACTTCTGCCGGTAGGTGCCCACCCCGCCGATGTAGGACAGCACCCGGCGCGGCTTGCCCGGCACGTTCGAGCCCAGGTACCAGGACGTCGTGTTGGCCACGAGAGTCGCGCCGGCGACCTCCTCGTGGTGGTCGACCCAGGCGTCCTCGCCATCCTTGGTGGGCTCGATCGTGGACTTGCCGTTCTCACGGAGGTCCTTGATCGCGTCGGAGATCCACTCGGTCTGCTGCTGCAGGCAGGTGGTCATGTTGCACAGCGCCGCGGACGGGGCCAGCGGCACGGCTGTGGTGAGCAGGTTCGGATAGCCGTGCTTGGCAAGTCCCATCGTGGTCCGGATGTCGCGGCCCCACTCCTCGGCGAGCGAGCGGTTGTCGCGGCCGCGGATGTCGATGCGGGTCAGTGCGCCGGTGCCGGCGTCGAACCCGGTGGCCAGGACGATCACGTCGAGCTCGTGGACGGTGCCGTCGGTGAGCTCGATGCCGTCCTCGCGGATCCGGGCGATCGCGTTGTTCCGGACGTTGACGAGATCGACGTTGTCCTGGTGGTAGACCTCCAGGTAGCCGTTCTCCAGCGGGACGCGGTGGGTGCCGAACCCGAAGTCGGTCGGGACCAGGGTATCGATCAGGTGCTGGTCGCCGTTGAGGCGCTCGCGCATCTTGTTCCGGACGAACTCGGAGATGACCTCGCTGACCTCCTCGACGAAGAACATCTCGCCGAACCCGGCCAGCCACAGCTTCAGCGACCCGTCCTGGTAGATGTCCTCCAGGATCGCTTCCCGCTGTCCCGGGGTGTTGTCGGCCCAGGCGTGCGCGAAGTCGTACTCGAACCCGCTGAACGTGTGCGGGATCGTGGATCTCAGCTCGTCGAAGCGGCCGTGATACCAGTCGTGGTCGGCCTCGGTGTAGGTCGGGTTCTTCATCGGCAGCGTGTACTGCGGCCCGCGGGCGAACACGGTCAGGTGCCCGACCTCGGGCGCGATGGTCTGGATGACCTGGATGCCGGTCGCCCCGACCCCGACCACGCCGACGCGCTTGCCGGTCAGCTCCAGGCCCTCGGAGGGGTAGGAGGAGGTGTAGACCAGCTGTCCGCCGAAGGTCTCGGCGCCGTGGATGTTCTTCAGCGGCGCGGACAGCATTCCGGCGCACGACACGAAGAACTGTGTGTCGATCACGTCGCCGCGGTCGGTGCGGACCGTCCAGCGGCCGCGGTCCTCGTCGTAGTGCGCCTCGGTGATCCTGGTGTCGAACTGGATGTCGCGGCGTAGGTCGAGCCGCTCGGTCACCCATTGCAGCCACTGCTCGATCTCGGGCTGGCCGGGGAACTTCTGGCTCCAGCTCCACTCCTTGTAGAGCTTCTCGTCGAACAGGTACTGGTAGATGTAGCCCTCGGAGTCGAAGCGGGCGCCGGGATAGCGGTTCCACCACCACGTCCCGCCGACGTCGCCGGCGGCGTCGAACGCCTTCACCTGCAGACCCTGCTCGCGCAGCTGGTGCAGCTGGTAGAGCCCGGCCACGCCGGCGCCCAGCACCACCGCGTCGAGCTGCTGGACAGCAGCATCGGTCCCTGTTGCTGACGTCATCGTCGTTGACCTCTCCCGTGTGCGACTCACGATCCGGTCTCATCGTGAGCTGTGTCTCACCCCTCGGCGGTGTCCGATAACGGGACACCCGGCGGCGTCAGTCGGTGAGCCCGTACTGGCGGATCTTGCGGTAGAGCGTCGACCGGGCGAGACCGAGCGCCGCGGCGGCGGCCTTGCGGTTACCGCCGGCGTCGCGCAGCGCCGTGACGATCGCGTCGCGTTCCGCCTCATCGACCGGCCGCATCGAGCTGCGCGGTGCGCTCTGGCAGCGGGTGGGCAGGTCCGCGACCTCGATGGCGCCGACGGGCCGGACGCGGACGGCGTCGGCCAGGGCGCTGCGCAGACACGCGATGTTGCCGGGCCAGTGGTAGGCCACCAGGACACGCAGCGCCTCCCGGGTGAGGCGGACGTCGCGGTGCGGCGCCAGCTCCGCGAGGAGGACCGTTGCCAGCGCGACGAGATCCGCGCCGCGGTGACGGAGCGGGGGGACCGTCGCCGAGGCGCGGAACAGGCTCAGCAGCGTCTGGCGGGCCTCGTCGAACCCGGTCGGCTCGGCGGACGTGGCGCCGAACAGCGGGATGTCGTCGTCGCTGGAGGCGAGGAGATGGTCGAGGAACTCCGCCAGGGCGTCGCCGGGCACACGGTCGAGGTCCCGGACGACGTGCAGTACCGGGCCGGTCGGTGTGCCGAGGATGCGCGAGGCGGCGTCGCGGGGAGCTGCGACGAGCTCGTCCGGCAGGATCCCGACGCACTCGCCCGCGGGATGCCACCGGCCGAACTGTTCGCGGAGCAATGTGTAGCGACCGCTTCCCGCCTCACCGAGGACGAGGACCGGGTGCCCGCGGCCCAGGGCGTCGGCGACCGCCGAGGCGGCGGTGCACCACGCGGGGGAGCTGGACTCCACGAGCCGGGGTCGTGCGGGTTCAGCGGAATCCGCCCGGAGGGCCGCGGGCCGGGAACGCACGTGAGTGGTGGGTATCGCCCCGTCGACCTCCGAGAGCACGGTTACCACGCCGACCATCCCGGCCACCTCGTCCCCGACCGCGACGGTCGAGGCACGAAAGCGGACGCGCACGCCGGAGGGCAGAACGATCCGGTCGTCGACCGTCGCGGGCCGGCGCATCAGGAACCGGACATGACCCTCCAGGGAGTCCCGGTCGAGGGCGTCGACCATCGACTGCATGCGCGTGTTGGCCATGACGAGCGTCGGCCCGACGGCCAGGACGGCGTCCCGGGACCGCGCGTCGACACGGGAGTACATGTCGAACAGCGCCTGCTGCGCCTGGTTCCGGTCGCTGACCAGGTTCTGCTCGATCCGCGCGGCGGCCGTCTTGACCAGGGAGTGCAGGATCGGCGTCGAATGGTCGGCGAAGCAGCTGATGTCGAGGACACCCTCGATCCGCCCGGTGAACGGGTCCCGGACCGGGGCGCCCGCGCACGCGAAGGACTGCAGGGTGTCGACGAAGTGCTCCGGACCGACGATGTGCACGGACTGGCCGTACTCCAGCACCGTGCCTACCCCGTTCGTGCCGACCGAGTCCTCGGCGTAGCCGAATCCCTGCGCGAAGTAGACGCGGTCGGTGACCCGGCCGAACGCGTGCGAGCTGTCCTTGCGCGTCAGGAGACGGGCCTTGCTGTCGGTGAGCGCGACGCACATCGGGATGTCGGCCACCTGCTCGGCGAGCTGGTCGATCACGGGCTCCGCGCACCGGACGAGCCGTGAGCCGAGATCGAGCTCGGTGGAGTAGGGACTCTCGATGGCCGACGGCCGGACCCCGCGGGAGATGCTGCGGCGCCACGAGGCGATGACGTGGTCCGGAACCCCGCTGCGGAGCGGGTCGCTCACGCCCTCCAGGAAGTCCGCCCGGGCCATGGCCAGCAGGTGACGGCGGTCCGCGGAATCACTCACGTCGACACCTCCCTGTGCCCGTGCCCATCGTCCGCCACCGGTCAAGGGTGCGACGTGTCCGAACATCGGACACGGTCCACGCGTGAGACACGTCGACAGTCGTTCTTGCCGGCCATCGCGTCTGTCAGGGCTCCGAACCGGTCAACGACGACGGATACACCGCTCGACAGGAGACGACCATGATCGACAACGCGTATTACACACACGAGTTCCACGGCGACTACGAGCTCATCGGAGTCGGGCAGCTCGACCTGGAGGAAGGCGGCTCGATCCCGGACTGCCAGCTCGCGGTCGCCACGTTCGGCGCGCTGAACGGGGCCAAGGACAACGCCATCCTCGTCACGACCTGGTACTCGGGGACGCACCAGATCTTCCGCGACGTCTACATCGGCCCCGAGCACGCGCTGAACCCCGACAAGTACTTCATCGTCGTGGTCAACCAGATCGGCAGCGGCCTGTCGACCAGCCCGCACAACGCATCCGGAGCGAACGCCGGCATCGGGATGTCCCGATTCCCGCACGTGCGGATCGGCGACGACGTCGTCGCGCAGGAACGGCTGCTGCGCGAGCAGTACGGGATCGAGACCCTGCAGCTGGTCGTCGGTGGGTCGATGGGGGCGCAGCAGACCTACGAGTGGATGGTGCGGTTCCCGGGCAAGCTCAAGCGGGCGGCGCCGATCGCGGGGACGGCGCAGAACACGCCGCACGACTTCCTGTTCGGCAACGCGCTGGCCGAGGCGATCACCTCGGATCCGGGGTTCAAGGACGGGGAGTACTCCTCGAACGCCGACGTCGTCGCCGGGCTCAAGCGGCACGCCGGCATCTGGGCGGTGATGGGCTTCTCCACCGAGTTCTGGAAGCAGGAGGTGTGGCGGGCGCTGGAGT
>JAKDNL010000928.1 GCA_030451825.1 Pseudonocardia sp.
CAACGTCCAACGGATAGTCCTCGCTGCCCGAATCCAGGATGTCGATCGCCGCCATCGCCAGCGGCGACAGCGGCTGGTCCAGCGCGAAATCCGCCGGCAGGTCGACGGTCAGCGCGTAACGCCGGCCGAACTCGTCAAGCTCGTCCAGCCGTTGCACCACCCCGGCAGCCAGCAGCGCCCGGCCGATCGCGATCGCCCGCAACAGATGTCGCAGCTGACGCTCGCGCGGTTCGTGCGAATCCTCGATCAATGCCCGGGTGGCAGCGACCACGTCCCCCGGCCTGGCCAGCAGCGCCAGCATCACCGAATGGCTGATCTTCAGGTGCGATCGCAGCTGCTCCGGTTCGGCCCCGACCAACCGGTCGAACGTACTCTCCGACCAGCTGACGAATCCCTCGGGCGGCTTGCGCCGCACCACTTTACGCCGCTTCGCTGCGTCGTCACCAGCCTTCTTCAACGCCTTGACGTTCTCGATCTCGTGTTCGGGGGCCAGCACCACCACGTCACCCGAGGTGTCGAATCCGGCCCGGCCGGCCCGGCCGGCGATCTGATGGAACTCGCGGGCCGACAGCAGCCGGGTACGCCGCCCGTCGTACTTGGACAGCGAGGTGAGCAGCACGGTGCGGATCGGCACGTTGATCCCGACGCCGAGTGTGTCGGTGCCGCAGATGACCTTGAGCAGCCCGGCCTGGGCCAGGGTCTCGACCAGGCGCCGGTAGCGCGGCAGCATCCCGGCGTGGTGCACCCCGATCCCGTGCCGGACCAGCCGGGTCAGCGTCTTGCCGAACCCGGCGGTGAACCGGAAGCTCCCGATCGTCTCCGCGATCGCGGCCTTGTCCTCCTTCGAGGTGACGTTGACGCTCATCAACGACTGCGCGCGCTCGACGGCGGACTGCTGGGTGAAGTGCACGACGTAGACCGGTGCCTCGTGGGTCTGCAACAGCTCGGTGATCGTCTCGTGCAGGGGGGTGAGCTCGTAGCGGAAGTGCAGCGGGACCGGGCGGTCCACCGACGTGATCTGCGCGGTCTCGCGTCCGGTGCGGCGGGTGAGGTCCTCGGCGAAGAAGCTCGTGTCGCCGAGCGTCGCGCTCATCAGCAGGAACTGTGCCTGCGGCAGCTCGATCAGCGGGACCTGCCACGCCCAGCCCCGCGCCGGGTCGGCGTAGAAGTGGAACTCGTCCATCACCACCGAGCCGACGTCGGAGTCGCGCCCGGAGCGCAGCGCCAGGTTGGCCAGGATCTCCGCCGTGCAGCAGATGATCGGAGCGCGCTCGTTCACCGCGGCGTCGCCGGTGAGCATGCCGACCTTGTCCGCGCCGAACACCTCGATCAGGGCGAAGAACTTCTCGCTGACCAGCGCCTTGATCGGCGCGGTGTAGAACGTCCGCTCGCCGCGGGCCAGCGCCGCGGCGTGCGCCCCGACCGCGACCAGCGACTTCCCGGAGCCGGTCGGCGTGGACAGGATCACGTTGGCGCCGGTGACCAGCTCGAGGACGGCCTCCTCCTGCGCCGGGTAGAGCGACAGGCCGCGCTCGTCGAACGCCCACTCGGCGAATGTCTCGACCAGGGCGTCGGGGTCGTTCCCGGGCGGGATGCGGTCGGCGAGCGTGGGGGAGGAGGTCGCGGAAGTCATGGTGGTACCGATCGTCCCAGGCGGCATCATCCGCGGCACACGCCGCCCGCCCCACCCCTCGTGCGCGGA
>JAKDNL010000020.1 GCA_030451825.1 Pseudonocardia sp.
GCCCGGGGGGGGGGCGGCCACCGTCGCAGGTAGCGTTCGCCATCGGATCGTGGACGGGCCACATCCTGGACAGTGGACAGGGGGGCGACGTGCTGCGCCAGGTGAGAGCGACCCGCTACGTCACGCCGCTGCGCGAGGGCGGGTCGCTGCCCGGGCTGATGGAGGCCAACGACCTGGGCACCTACGCGGTGAAGTTCCGTGGCGCCGGTCAGGGTCGCGCGGTGCTCGTGGCCGAGATCGTGTCCGGGGAGCTGGCCCGCGCGCTGGGCCTGCCGGTGCCCGAGCTCTGCACCGTCGTCGTCGACCCGGAGCTGGGTCGCTCCGAGCCGGACCAGGAGGTCCAGGAGCTGCTGCGGAACTCACCCGGGCTGAACCTGGCCACCGACTTCCTGCCCGGCGCCCTCGACTTCGACCCGCTGGCGTTCGACCCCGGGCCGGAGCTGGCCGGGCGGGTGCTCTGGTTCGACGCGCTGGTCGGCAACGTCGACCGGTCGTGGCGGAACTCGAACATGTTGCTCTGGCACCGCAGCCCGTTCCTGATCGACCACGGCGCGACGCTGACGTTCGCGCACTCCTGGCCGGCCGCGGAGCGCTTCCCGCAACGACCCTACGACGCCGGCGACCACGTCCTGCTCGGCTGTGGCCCCGACCTGGACGCGGCCGACGCCGCGCTCGCCCCGCTGGTCACGGCGCAGACCCTGGACGCGGTGACGGCGTCGGTGCCCGACGAGTGGCTCGACGACGAGCCCGGCTTCGGTTCCGCGCAGCAGGTCCGGGACGCCTACGCCGCGACGATCGCGGCCCGGTGCGCCGAGCGGGGGTCCTGGCTGCCGGGTGTCGCGGAGACGGTCGCGCTGGGGAGGCCGAGCCCGGTGACCCGCGCGCCGAACCCACCGGAATGGCTGCGGTCGCGGCCGGGAGTGGCAGCCGACGGGGTGCGGTGGATGCAGCACGGGGTGAACCGGTGACCGCCCACGTCGTGTTCGAGTACGCGGTGCTGCGGGTCGTGCCGCGGGTGGATCGCGGGGAGTCGATGAACGCCGGCATCGTGCTGCACTGCCGGGCGCGGGACTTCCTGGCCGCCAGGGTGCACCTGGACCGCGAGCGGCTGCGCGCGCTGGACCCCGGCGCCGACGCCGACGCCGTCGAGTCGTTGCTGGCGACCGTCGCGGAGGTCAGCGCGGTGCCCGAGCCACCGCGCTCGGACCGGCGCAGCACCGGCGCGCTGGCCGCGACCGGGCCGGGCGCGGGGGAGGACATCGGCCGCCGCTTCCGCCGGCTCACGACGGCGCGCAGCACGATCGTCCAGCCGGGGCCGGTGCACACCGGGCTGACCACGGATCCGTCCGCGGAGACCGAACGGCTGCTCGCCTGTCTGGTCCTGCCGGTGGACGCCGGATAGGTCCGCCGACCGGCCGCCGCTCGGAGTCCCGGACGGCGACCGCCGGAGCGTGCGCTACGTCGCGGCGCGCGCGGCCCGCTCGATCGTCTCGCAGAGCTGCTCCTCCGACACCCGGGGGAACAGGCCGCGGAAGCCCTGGTCGGTGACGTTGCTCCAGTCGTAGGTCTGGGTGACCGTCGTGCGGCCGGAACCGGCCGGCTCGAACTCCCAGGTGTAGGTGTGGCCCTTCGGCTCGATGTCGCCGATCTTGTCCTTGAGTGAGTCGAGCGGGTACAGCTCGGGCGCCCAGCCGATCCTGCGATTCTCCTCGTAGGCGGTGACGGTGTTGCGCATCTGGTAGGCGCCGAGGCCCTCCTGATTCATGTTCATCAGGAACTGGTCGCCGACCCCGGTGACCGGCTCGCCGCCGCCCTCGGCGCCACGTAGCATGCCCGCGCCGTCGATCTCGGTGTGACGCGAGGGGTTCGACAGCAGCGCGAACAGCTGCTCGGGGCTGGCCTCGACGGTCCTGGTGACCTTGATCTGATCGCTCACGGTGGGTCCTCCGACTCCTCCGGCGGTGACGCCCCGGGATCCTCCCGCGCTCGGCACGTGGAGTGCACTCCACAAATGTGACGATCGACAGGTAGGCATGCGGCGGGCGCCCGTCCGATGTTGGATGGCGGTCATGGGTGAGACCGACGACGGCGTCGATGCCGCATCGCTGACCGCGTGGCTGTCCGCGGAGGTGCCGCGGCTGGCGACCGGCGACGGGCCGGTGCGGGTGTCGCGGATCTCCGGCGGTCACTCGAACCTGACCTTCCGGATCGTCGACGACGCCGGTGCCGCGTTCGCGCTACGCCGGCCGCCGACCGGCGGGGTGCTGGCCACCGCGCACGACATGGGCCGGGAATGGCGGTTCATCTCCACACTGGACCCGACACCGGTCCCGGTGCCCGAGGCCGTCGCCTACTGCGCCGACACCGACGTGATCGGTGCCGAGTTCTACGTGATGGGGTTCGTCGACGGGGTCGTCCCCGGCGACCCGGCGACCGGGGAGAAGATCCCGCGGGATCTGCGGCGTTCCTGCGGCCTCGACGTCGCCGACGTCCTGGCCGCGCTGCACGCCGTCGACCCGGACGAGGTCGGCCTGGGCGACCTGCACCGCCCCGGCAGCTACCTGGAGCGTCAGCTGCGGCGCTGGCACCGGCAGGTGCACCAGAGCGCGATCCCGGATCTCGACGCCGTCGACGCGGCGCACGCGATGCTGGTGGATCGGATGCCGGCCGCGTCGGAGCCCCGGATCGCGCACGGCGACTACCGCCCGGGGAACCTGTCGTTCGGTGCGGACGGCCGGATCGCGGCGATCTTCGACTGGGAGCTGGCCACGCTCGGCGAGCCGCTGGCCGACCTGGGCTGGGTGCTGGCCTCGTGGGAACGCCCGGACGACACCCTCCCCGCGACCACGACCGGGCCGACCGCCGCGCCCGGCTGGCCCGAACGCGACGAGATCACCGCCCGCTACGCCGAGCTCTCCGGCCGGTCGCTGGCGGACCTTCCCTACTTCCTGGCCTTCGCACGCTGGCGATCGGCGTGCATCGGCGCGGGCGTCTACACCCGGTACAAGGAGGGGAACATGGGCTCGGGTACCGAGGAGGCCGCGGTGCTCGAGCAGCGTGCGCGCCGGGTCGTCGCCGAGGCGGAGGCCGCGATCGCGGCACTGTAGGGGCTGACGGGCCACGCCGACTGTGCGACATTCGGGTCAACACAATGGTGCCGATGGGGGAGCCCGTCGTCGAATGATGATCGACGTCGCTGTAGCCTCCCGCGCACACGGGTGCCACCATCGCCATGCAGGGATCTTCTGGTGCAACGGGTGGCCCGGTACGTCAGACTGACGGGTGCGTCAGCCGCAGGGTCCGCGCGTGAGAGCAGCAGGTAGGGAGCCGAGATGTCCGAGGGATGGGACGACCGGACGCGCGAGATGGGTCGCGGTGAGAGCCGGGGCCCCGCCCCGCGCACCCCCGCGGTGAACGCCGGCAAGCTGTGGGCGGGGGGAGTCGCGACCGCCGTCGTCGCCGCGCTGATCGCCCTGGTCGGGCTGCTGATCATCCGGGTGCTGCTGCAGATCCCGTACCTGGCTCCGCTCAATTCCGGCGCGCTCGGCGACGCGAACACGACGACGCTGTGTGTCTCCGCCGCGGTCGCCGCCCTGGTCGCGACCGGCCTGGCGCACCTGCTGCTGGTGTCCACGCCCAGCCCGATGGCCTACTTCGGCTGGATCGCCGGGCTGATCACCGCCGTCGCCGCGGTGCTGCCGCTGACCTGGGCCGACCCGCTCACGGTCCGGATCGCCACCGGCGTGATCCACCTGGTGATCGGCTGCGCGATCATCAGTCTGGTCACCACCACGGCCTCGACAGCCTCCACCCGAGCCTGACGGCCCGGCCCGCCCCGGTCGGCCCGGCCCCGCCTCAGGCCTGGGCGGCGACCGGGGAGGGGCCGGTGACCGGCGTCGGGTCCAGGCGGACCGGCAGTGAGCGGTAGCCGCGCAGCACGCGGGTTCCGCGCAGCTGCCCCGGGCCGTCGGCGCGCAGCCCGGGGAAGCGGTCGAACAGCGCCCGCAGGCCGACCTCGCCCTCCATCTTCGCCAGCGCCGCACCCAGGCAGTAGTGGATGCCGCTGGAGAACGACACGTGCTTGTCCGCGCCGACGCGGGTGACATCGAACGTGTGCGGATCGTCGAACACGGCCGGGTCCCGGTTCGCCCCGCCCAGGTGCGCGATGATCAGCGATCCGCGCCGGACCGGGAACCCGGCGATCTCGGTGTCGCACACGGCGACCCGGCCGGTGCGCTGCACGGGTGACTCGAACCGCAGGATCTCGTCGACGGCGCCTGCCCAGCGCTCCGGCTCCGCCTGCAGACGGGCGAGCTGCTCGGGGTGTTCGAGCAGCGCCTTCGTGCCGTTGCCGATGAGGTTGACCGTCGTCTCGAACCCGGCCGCGAGCAGCAGCATCGCGATGCTGAGCAGCTCGTCGTCGGAGAGCCGGCCCTCGTCGGAGTCATGGGCCTGCACCAGGTCGGAGAGGATGTTGTCGCCCGGATTGCGGCGCAGCTCCTCGAAGTGCCCCACCATCCATGCGCTCAGCGCGTCGATGTCGCGCTCGGAGCGCCGGAAGTTCCGGTAGGTCAGGCCCATGTCCAGCGAGTAGGCCCCGCCGGCGCCCCACTGCAGGAACTTCTCGCGCATGTCCAGCGGCGCGCCCAGCATCTCGGCGATCACCGTGGCCGGCAACAGCGCGGCGTACTCGGTGATGACGTCGGCCCGCGGCCGGGAACCCGAGTGCGCGATCATCTCGTCCAGGAGCCCGGTGGCGATCTCCTCGGTGCGCCCGCGCAGCGACGCGATGGCCTTCGCGCTGAACGCCCGGGTGACCAGCTTGCGCATCCGGGTGTGGTCCGGCGGGTCGGTGGAGAGCAGCGACGGCGGCTCGGCCGGCCCGAGCGGCCAGGTCCCGCCCACCTTGAGCAGCACCCGCAGCAGGCTGGGAGTGTTCTCCGGCATCCGCATGCCCACGCAGAAGTCGGGGCTGCGCAGCATCGTCTGGGTGATCTCGTGGTCGACGGTGGTCAGCGTGAGGGCCGAGCGCACGATCCGGCCCTGGGAGCGGATCTCGTCGTAGCTCGGGTAGGGATCGCGGATCACCTCCCGGTCGACGATCATCTTCGAGCCCAGGTCGCCGCCCTTGGCCTGGCGGGCGACCGTGCGCCGCACCGCACCGTGGCGCAGCAGCCATCGGACCCACCGTCGTGCACCGCGTGATCCCGCCATTTGCCATCCCTCCGGTCGACGTACTCCGAGTATGCTACTCCCGGTAAGTTGGTGTCTGCCAGCATTCGCGGTGTCCCCGGGCGCTGGGGCCGCGGGCGCAGGGTCTACTGGACGGGTGTCGCTCCCCGGCCCCGCGAACTCGCGCCCGTCGTCCCCCCGGCTGCTCGCGGTCGCTGATCTGCACGTCCGCCACGACGAGAACCAGCGCATCGTCGCCACGATCGCCCCCGGACACCCCGGCGACTGGCTGATCGTCGCCGGCGACGTCGACGAGCGGGTGGAGAGTGTGATCGCCACACTGCGCGAGCTGCGCTCCCGGTTCGCCGAGGTGATCTGGGTGCCGGGCAACCACGAGCTCTGGTCGCGGGCAAAGAACGCCCACGCCGAGGACGTCGAGGCGCTGCGCGGGGTCGCCCGCTACGACGAGCTGGTCCGCCGTTGCCGCGCGATCGGTGTGCGCACCCCGGAGGACGCGTTCCCGGTCTGGGCAGGTCCCGGCGGGCCGGTCACGGTGGCGCCGCTGTTCCTGCTCTACGACTACTCGTTCCACCCGCCCGGCACGCACACCGCCGCCGACGGGCTCGCCGCCGCCTACGACGCCGGCGTGGTGTGCACCGACGAGTACCTGCTGCACCCGGACCCGTACCCGAGCCGGGAAGCATGGTGCGCGGACCGGGTGGCCGAGTCCGCACGCCGCCTCGACGCCGTCGACCCCGCGCTGCCGACGGTGCTGGTCAACCACTGGCCGCTGACCCGGACGCCCTGTGATCCGCTCTGGTACCCGGAGTTCGCGCTCTGGTGCGGGACGACGGCGACCGCGGACTGGCACGTCCGGTATCGGGCGCGCGTGGTCGTGCACGGGCACCTGCACATCCCGCGGACGATCCACGAGGACGGCGTGCCGTTCGTCGAGGCCTCGCTGGGCTACCCGCGGGAGTGGCGACGGCACTCCGAACGCCTGGGGGTGCACTTCCCCGACCTGCTCCCCCGCGTGGTCCTGCCCGGTCCTCATGATCTGGATCATAACTAGGTAAGGCTTACCTTCCTAGGCTGGAGGTTCCTTCCCGGGTCCGTCCGGGCCGATGCCTTCAGGGGCTGATGAGATGACGAGCCCGCTGCGGGTGGCGATCGTCGGAGCCGGACCGGCCGGGATCTACGCGGCCGACACGCTGGCCAAGTCCGGCAGAACCCGGTCGCGGTGCTGGGAGGCGCCGTGCAGGAGCGAGGACCGTTCGGGTTCACCGTCGTGCGTTGCGGCGGGTGTGCCGATCTCCCGGACGGGTTCACCGACGGCGCGGCCGAGTTGCCGGGTGTGGACGAGGTGCTGGTGGAGGGCCTGCGCGCGATGGTGCGGGACAGCAGGCACGGGTCCTGGGGACGGCCGGGTGCCCGTTCGGCATGCAGCGGTGCGCCGGACGCGATACCGGCATGATGCTGCTCGTCCAGACCTGCGACGAGCAGCGCGCCCCGTCTGCTCCGGTGCTGCCGGTCCGGCCCGATCCGCAGTACGGCCGACGTGCAGGACGTGACGCGCTGGCTGGCGGGTGCGTCGTTCGACCCGTGCCTGCTCCCGCTGCGCCTGCGCGGCCCTGGCCTGCGCACGGCGGCGCCCGGCCACCGGCGTCATCCCGGCTCGGCCGCCTGATCGTGGGTCAGTGCTTGCGCACGACCCGCTCCGAACCGCCCGTCGTCCAGATCGTGATGTCCAGGTGCTCGTCGCCGACCTCGACCGACGACCCGCCGTGCAGGTCCGCCGCATAGAACGGATCGAACTTCTGCCCGCGCAGGTCGAAGCCCGACTCGTCGTAGAGGTCCTGGGCGAACCGCTCCTGCAGCGCGGTGTCCTGCCGGTTCTCGACGACGCCCCAGACCTTCGCGTCGCCGTCGCCGACGTTGGTGTCGACGGTGGCGGTGTGCAGCGTGAAGCGAGGATCCCGCCCGAGGTCGGCGAACTTGAGCGTGTCCGGCATGCCGACGATCCACAGCTCGCCGGCGAACATCCGCGGCTCCACCGGGCAGATCCGGGGGAAGCCGTCGGAGCGCAGCGTGCCGAGCATGCAGAGGTTGCCGGTGGCGGCGTGCCGTCGTCGGAAGATCTCCGAGATCCGTGGTGCTCCGGTGGTGAACTCGTCCCAGGTGGCCATGCCGGAACGGTAGGACCGGACCCTGACAGAACCGGTCGGCATTCGGCGGCGAAACGCCGCGGCGTCGTCGATCCGGGCCGGCCCCGACGGCTGCTCAGAGCATCGCGTCGATCTCCTTGCGGTGATGCGCCAGCGGCGTGGAGGGAAAGCCGAACTCGTCCTTGTGCAGCGCCGACGATCCGCACCAACCGCATCGGCCGACCGCGTCGAGCGTGGCCCGGCTCTCCAGCTCGGCCCGCCGGGCCGCGGGTGGGCCGTCGACCGGCTTCCGCTGCTTCGGCACGGCCGCCCGAGCCCTCGACCGCCGGCCGGACACGTTCTTGTACAGCCACCAGCAGCCGACCGGGACCGCGATGATCACAGCGGCGACCGCGGCCCACTGCACGAGACCGATCACCAGCCCCACCGCGAACAGAGCCAGCACGATCACTCCGACGATCTGCGCCACGCCGAGCACGACCTTGGACATCCTCGGTCTCCCTTCACCACGTCCGGCTGTAGGTCCCACTCGTGCGGGACGCTCCCGCCGTTACCGCCGGAGGGGCGCTACCTCACCGGCGATCCGGCTCCGGGGTACGGACGCTGCGCAGCGCGGCATCGACGAGACGATCGGCGAACGCCTGGTCGAGCGGTCCGGTGCCGAGGAGCCAGCGCTGGACCAGGGGCGCGTGGAGCATTTCGAGGAGCAGGTCGAGATCGGCGTCCGGGTCGATCCGTCCGGCAGCCTGCGCCCCGCAAAGACGAACGCCCTGGCCGTTGGACTCTGTCCGAGTCTCTGACCAGGGCGTTTGTTGCTGGTGCGCGATACTGGGATTGAACCAGTGACCCCTACCGTGTCAAGGTAGTGCTCTCCCGCTGAGCTAATCGCGCGAGGCGGAGGCGGGAATCGAACCCGCGTACAGGGCTTTGCAGGCCCTTGCCTAAGCCACTCGGCCACTCCGCCGGAAACCTCACCCGCCGGGCGAGGTGACCAGACCGGGAGGTCCGGCTCAGGACCGAAGTTCCTCCGAGCGGACGACGGGATTCGAACCCGCGACCCTCACCTTGGCAAGGTGATGCGCTACCAGCTGCGCTACGTCCGCATGTGCACCAGAAGTTGTTCTCGCTATCCCCGGTGCGTTGAGAGAACATTAGCGCAACCGCCCCGGGGGTCTGCAACCGGCCCCCCTTACCGCTGCCGGATGCTCTCTCACCTGCGAAGATCGACATCTTCGCCCGACGGCGGCCGCGGAGTCGACGCGTCGACTCCGCAGGCTCGGTGTTCAGTGCTCAGTCACGAGCGGTCGTGTCCAACAGGTCGGACAGGGCGGCGTCGAAGTCGAGCCAGGAGTACTCGCTCGTCGGCGGGACCGCCTCGAAGGTCCGGTCCAGGAACTCGGAGAGCGTCTGGGCGGACGTGGTGAACAGGGCGTGTCCCGACGGGGAGGTGAGCTCGAGCTCGATCCGGCTCGGGTCCTCCGACATCGGCTGGACACGGACGTCGCCGTTGCCGGCGGAGTCCACCAGCCCGTCGGCGAGCAGGTCACGGGCGAATACCCAGTCGACGGTCGTGTCGTGTCCCGTGCGGAACGACGCCTGGACGGCGTAGGGGTCCCGGCTGGTGTACGACAGTTCGACCTTGACGGGCACGACCGGAGCGTCCGGGGCGATGAGCTCGAACATCGCTGTCGCACGAATGGTCTTGGACTCGTCGCGCATCGGTCATCCTCTTTCTGGGCGTGCAAGGGGCGTCGATCGGAAAAACGAGCCAGGGGCCCGGGCGTGACGGGTCGGGGGCGTATCAACCTGGATCACGGTTGTGTGACACCCGTCGGAGTCACAGGGGTGTAACTCAGAGCTGCGCCCCGGGTGGCGCCCGAGGTGGCTGATGCCCGCAGGTGTGAGCGCCGACGCCCGGGCCGACTACGCTGAACCGAGCGGGCATCAGCCGACGAATACGAGATGTGAGGATCCCACTGGTGGCTGGCACAGCCGAACCGCCTGACCTGCCTGAGCCCGGGCGGGGCCAGGAGGGTGTGGCGCGCCGGTCGACCGTCCGCCGGGACGACAGTGGTGACGCCCGTCTGGCGCAACGCATCGTCGACGGCGAGTCGACCGCTCTGGGTGAGCTGTACGACCGTTTCGGGCGCCCGGCCTACTCGCTGGCACGACGCATCTGCGCCGACGACGGTCTGGCCGAGGACGTGGTCCAGGAGGCCTTCCTGGCCTTCTGGCGCGATCCGGGCAAGTTCGACCCGGCCAAGGGCAAGTTCGGCACCTGGCTGCTGACCCTCGTGCATCACAAGTCGGTGGACGCCGTGCGCCGCGAGAGCGCCATCCGCCGGCGCACCGTGCCGGCGTCCGGGGACGGCGAGGAGTGGTCGGCCCCGCCCGGCCCCGGCGCCGACGAGGACGCGATCGGCTCGCTGGTCGCCGGCCAGGTGCGGGACGCGCTGGGACGGCTGCCCGCCGAGCAGCGTCGGGTGCTCGCGCTGGCCTACTACGGGGGATACACACAGCGGGAGGTCGCGGCCCTGACCGGGGTCCCGTTGGGCACAGTGAAGTCACGCATGTTCACCGGCGTCGCGCGTCTACGGAACCTGCTCGGTCCACTGGTCGGGGAGTTCGCCGGGGATCTCGCGGGGGGAATGTCGTGAGCGAGGAGATGGAGAGGGGGCCCTGCGCGATGACCGAACAGATCGTGGGCTGGGCCCTGCACTCGCTGGAGCCCGAGGAGGAGATGGCCGCCGTCGAGCACCTGGGCTCGTGCGCGGACTGCCGTCAGACCGCGGCCGACGTCGCCGAGGTGGCCACCGATCTCGGGGCCTCCGTCGAGCAGTGTGACCCGCCGAAGCGGCTCCGCGCGTCGATCGTGGAGCTCGCGGAGCAGACGCCGCAGGAGCACCCGGCCACCGCCGGCGCCGAGCCGGCCCGGGCGCAGGCCGACGACGGAGACGCGGAGGCCCGACCCCGCCGTGCTCCGCAGCACCGCCGTTCCGCTCGGGACGATCCGTCCGGACGGACCGCGCGGCCGGGGTCGTCGCGCCGTCGCGGCCGGATGCTCGTCGCTGCCGTCGCCGTGGTCGCGGTGCTGGCCGGTGGGGGAGCCGTGATCGGTTACGCCCAGCAGATGCGCTCTGAGCGCGACGCGAGCCTGGCTCAGGCGCAGACCATGTTCGACATGATGGCCCAGATGGACCGTCCAGGCGCCACGCACGCGTTCCTGTCTCCCGATACGCCGAACGCCGAGCCGGTCGCCGCGGTGATGAACAGCGGTGGGCAGCGGAGCGTGATCAGTGTCGGCCTCACGCCCAACTCCGTCGAGGATCAGACCTATGTGCTCTGGGGCCTGAACGGAAACGATGCGCCGCAGCCCATCGGAACCTTCGACGTGCAGCCGACGCGGGAGAGCCCGATTTCGGTACGCTCTGCCGCGGGCGGGTCGTTCGGCACGTACGCAATCTCCCTCGAGCCGGGCCGTCAGGCTCCGACCACCCCGACGGACATCAGGGCCAAGGGACAGGTGGAGACCTGAGTATGAGCGGCACGAAGGTGCGCAGGGCAGGTGGTGGCCTGCGCGGCTTCCGGTCCCGGATCGACGCCAACCCGACCATGCGGTCCACCTACCGGATCGTGGTCGGCGTCATCGGGGCGATCGTCCTCATCGCCGGGATCATCGCGATCCCGTACCCGGGGCCCGGCTGGCTGATCGTCTTCGCAGGTCTCGGAATCCTCGCCAGCGAGTTCACCTGGGCCCGTCGGGTCCTCCGCTACGCCCGCGCGAAGTACGACGCGTGGACGTCGTGGCTCGGCCGGCAGAGCACGGTGGTGAAGCTGCTGGTGCTCGGCCTCACCGGGTTGATCGTGCTGGCCACGCTGTACCTGCTTGGGGCGTTCTACCTGCTCGCCGGGTGGGTCGGGCTGGAACAGTGGACCTGGTTGCAGAGTCCGATCTTCGGGTGATGTAGGGTCGTAGACACCGCTGAGGGCGATTAGCTCAGGGGGAGAGCGCTTCGTTCACACCGAAGAGGTCACTGGTTCGATCCCAGTATCGCCCACCAGCTCAGAGGCCCGGTTCGAGATCTTCGGACCGGGCCCTCGACGTTGTACAGCTCCGAAGTACAGCTACAGCTCGTCGAGATCGGGTGTAGGTCCGTCGAGGCTGCTGCCCAGCCGCTTGAGCGCTTCCTTCGTGGCTTCCGGCGAGGCGAGGGTGTAGATCTCCATTGTGAGCGCGAACTGGGCGTGCCGCAGGATCTGCATGGCGACCCGCGGGTGCACGTCGAGGTCGGCGAGCAGCGTGCCGCAGCTGCGTCGCCCGTCGTGCACCGTGATGGTCCGGACGTCGGCCTTGGTGCATCGGGTGGTCCACGAGCGGTTGAAGTTGCGCGGCTCGATCGGGGTGCCGAAGCGGGTCGAGAAGGCCAGGCCTGTCTCGTGCCACGCCGCACCGGCGGCCGTGCGATCCTCTGTTTGCTGCTCGCGCCGCAGTTGCAGCGCTGTGCAGCAGATCTGTGGGAGGGGCAGCGTCCCGTCGGAGCCTTCGGTCTTGGTCTCGCGGAGCAGGAGCTCTCCGCCGACTCGCTGCAGCTGCAGCGCGACATGGAGTTCGGCAGCGGTCAGGTCGACATGCTTCCAGATCAGTCCGAGTACCTCACCTTTGCGCAGCCCGAGTACCAGGATGAGGACATAGGCCGGGTAGAGGGGATCGCCGTCAGCGCGAGCGGATTCGAGGAATCGCCGGGCCTCGTCGGTGGTCCAGGCCTTCCGGCGCGTGCTGCGGCTGCGGTTCTTCGGCAGCTTCACCGTGATCGCCACGTTCTTGCTGATCAGGTCGGCATCGACGGCGTGGGCGAGGCTGGCGCGAAGGCATGCGCGGATATCGGACAGCGTCCGTGTGGAGATCGTGGTGTGGCAGCAGCGGCCGAGAGCGCAGCAGCGCTGTTTGGTCGCCGGCCGCCCGGCATCCTTTCCTTGGACGCAGCATTGGCAGGCGCGGGCGATGGTGTTGATCCAGCTCTGGACGGCGCGGAGGTCGAGTCGGTCGAGACGTTTGCTGCCGAGATGCGGCTCGATGTAGAGCCGCACGAACGTCTCGTAGGTCTGGAACGTCAGCGGCGCGAGGTTGGGCTTGACGACGCTGGTGAGCCAGTAGTTCAGGTGTTCGCCCAGAGTCGGGGTGCTGGTGGGGATCGGCGCGTCGAGCGCCTGGCGTTGGAGCTTGATCCACTTTTCGTGGACCAGCTCGCGGGTCTTGCCGTAGACCCACTTCTTCGCACGCTTGCCGGACGGGGTCCGGATCCACGTATACGCCGCGAAGCCGTTGCGATACGGAAAGATCGAACCTTCGCCTTCAGCCCGTCTCCGGCCCGTCATCGTTCGGACTCCGCAGCCCGACGCCGGACGTACTCGTCGACCCACTCGGGCAGGACCCGTCGGTATCGGCCGTCCTTGAGCGATCGCAGTTCGCCGCTGGCGATGATCGCCTTGGTCTTGTAGAGGCCGAAGCCGAGCAGATCGGCGACCTGCGCGGTCGTGTACCACTTCGGGGTCAGGTCCCGGCTCTCGACCATCGTTGCCTCCTTCAGACGAGGCATGTCGCACCTCGACATGCCGACGACCGAGGCTGACCAGCGCAGCGGACCGCTGCGTTTTCTTGTGTGGCTGATGTCGGTACCGGGACGTGGCCGGACGTGGCTGCGGCAGGGGAAGCAGGTTGCACGGCTACCGATCGTTCGCGACCCACCCGACCACGAGCGTGGAAATTCGCGATCTGTGGATGACTAGACCCCGACCTGAACCGGTTCTCAGCCAGTCGCTGCACTGCCGCCGGGGTGTCTGAACGGCTCGGCGCCCTGGTCGGAGCAACGGGAGGGCGCCGGCCCATGCGCCGGTATCGCCCGATCGCGTCGACGGCCGACGCACCAGTTGTCCACAGATCGCGAGTTCCTTCGCCGATCGTGTGCCACTGGGGTTGGGGGCGGGAGCGTCCCGGCCTAGGCGAGCGGTATCGGGGACTTAACTGGGGACGGCTGGGGCCGGGCGGGCAAACGCCGGGCCTAAGCCTGACCGACCCCTGCGCAAATCAGGAGACGGCTGTGCGTAACCCTTCCATGTCTCCGTCCGGTGGACGGCCGTTTCGACGTCGTAGTCGACGTCGTAGTCGACGACGTTCTCGTCCTCGGGCCGGCGCGACGTGGCCGCCACCCAGGAAGCGTGATCGACGACGTCGGATCCCCGGTTGGGTCTTCGTTCTCCTCCTGGTGGCTGTGCTCGTCGCGTCGGTCCTGCTGCTGGTCCAGATCTGAGCGTCGGGCGGGAGCGGCGTCTCCAGCCTCGGCACGGGGAAGGCGCAGCGAGATATGCCGGAAGCGATGCTTCCGGCTCCGGGCCGTGGGCGGCCTGCTGGTCGGAACGGGGGCGTTCCGAGGGGCAAACGGCGCGCGCACTGGGTGTGGGCAGAAGGCTCCGCCCGAGTAGCCGCTGCGTCGCTGACCACGTGCTGGCAGCGTCGCTGTGGTCGTGTCCCGGACTGTGTGCTGCGAGCCACGCGATTTTGAACCTGGTCGTCGTCGCCGGGTCCGTAGCAAGACCCCGCGGTCTCGCCAGGTCGTCGTGCGTTTCTCGGCCGAGGAATTCGATGCAGTGCGTACCCGGGCGAGGTTGGCGGGCCTCGCTGTCGGGGCGTGGGTCGGGCAGGTCGCGATGGACGCGGCAGGTCGACGCGACAGTGCTTCGGCCGGACTGCCGGACCTCCTGCGCTTGCATGCCGACGTCGTCCTGACCCGGCAGGTGGCCGCAGCGTCGGCGCTTGAGACCGCGCGTGTCGAGGCGCTTCTGCGTCGGCTCGATGCGGTCATCGACGCTGTGACGGCCGAGTTCGAGCGCGGTCGGCGGTGATCACGAAGGTTGTGCACGGTTGGCGCGTTGGGGGGCTGGTCGCCTACCTGATGGGGCCTGGGCGGGCCCAGGAGCATGTGCGGCCACGGGTGATCGCGAGCTGGGATGGCCAGGACGCGGGTCGCCAGCCCCAGCAGGACGAGGGTGGCGGGCTGGAGTTGGGGCCGTTGATACGGGCTCTGCGCGCCCCGGCGGTCGCGGCCGGGCTACCCGAGTGCGACGAGGGCGGGAAGCGGGGCTATGTGTGGCACTGCTCGGCGCGGGTCGCGGCCGGTGACCGGGTGCTCTCCGACGGGCAGTGGGCCTCGATCGCGCGCGAGCTGCTGGACGGGTCGGGCGTCGCGGCCACGGGCGATGCCGGCGGGCCTCGGTGGGTCGCGATCCGTCACGCGGATGACCACATCCACATCGCGGCGGTCCTGGTCCGCCAGGACACGTCCCGCCGGTTCTGGCCCAGCCATGACTATCCCCGCCTCCGCGAGACCGCTCGGCGGATCGAGCAGCGCCTGGGGTTGACGGTGACCGCCTCGGCCGACGGGACCGCGGCGAAGGCACCGGGCCGCGGTGAGCTGGAGAAAGCGAAGCGTCAGGGACGGTCACCGGCCCGGATCGAGCTGGCGCAAGCTGTCCGGGCCGCGCTGGCGGCCTCGGATGACCTGGCGGGTTTCGTCGCTGCTCTCGAAGGGAACGGGTACCTCGTCGAGCTGCGACGTGCGCCGTCCGGTGATCCGCTGGGATACAAGGTGGCCCGGCCGGGCGACGTGACCGGCGATGGTGCGCCGGTCTTCTACAGCGGCAGCAAGCTCGCGCCGGACCTGTCGCTGCCGCGGCTGGTGCGAGCCTGGTCGGATTCCGCCCGCGGATCCGATGCTGCCGATCCGGTGATCGCGGCCCGACGACGCGTCGACGGCGCACGCGTCCTGGTGGGCGCGGCCCGCCGCTGCGAGGGCGCCGAAGACCCGGACGGCGTGGCGCACGCGGCGCGAGACCTACTGACCGCGGTCGGGGGCTGGTCGGACGACCTGGGCGCGGCGGGCGAACGCTTCGATCGGTCGGCCCGGCCCCCGCGAGGCCCGCGAGGGACAGCGGGCCCGACCTCAGCAGGGCTGCGGCGGGTCGCCCGCCAGCTGATCGGGCGGCGCCGGATGCTGGGTGTGCAGGATGACGCCGGCGCTGCGGCGGTGGCGTTGGTGGTGTCTCTGGCCGCGTTGCTGCGCGAGATCGGGGCGTGGCAGCAGGAGCGCGACCGTGTCCATCAGGGCGCCGCCGCCCGGGACGCAGCGCGGGAGCTGAGCGAGTGGGCCGCCCGGGTGGTTTCTGCAGCACCGGACCCGAGTGCTGCGCGAGACCACGCTGCCATCGTCGTCGGACCACGGCGTCGCCGCACCGTCGGTCGAGGCTCCGGGCAACCGCGCGACTGAACCGGCCGCGCTACGGCAGGTGGTCGGAGGCGAGACTTCGGATGCAGCGCAGCCGGCAGGCGATCAATGTGGCGGTCGTCCTGATGGGGCTACAGGACACGAGGGTGGCCGCCCACCGTCCCCGGACCGAGGGCGCGGCGGTGAGCGTCCGCATCGGCAGTGCGTTGCTCTACGTCGCCGATGCCGAGACGGCGTCGCGCTTCACCGCAGCCTGGAGATCGGTCGCCACCGCGGCCGAACGGCACCTTCCTCGTCAGGGCAACCCGGCCAGGGCAACCCCGATGGCGGGGGTCGCCGAGCCGGCGGTGATGGTCGATGCGGCAGGGTCGCCGCCGGCGTTCGCGCGGCTCGAGCGTCCGGCCGGGCAGGCCAGCCATGCGCGGGTGGTGCTGGGGCGGATCATGTTCGATGTTCGTGACCTCGCCGCGTTCCGCACGACGGCGTTGGCGTTCGAAAAGGTCGAGGAGCTCTCGGCCAGCACCTTCCTGACCCGACCGGTTCAACCAGCGGCCAAGCAGCGCGCAGCGCGGACGGCCGGACGGTTCTTCGTTGCACCGGCCACGGACACCCGACGGCAGCGCCGGGAGATTACCCGCTCCGGCCCGTCCGCCGCCCCCGCCACACCTCAGGCTTCGACATCCGTCGAGAGAGGCCGATGAGATGACGACCCCCGACTACCCCGTGCTGTCGCTCGGAGGCTACGAGACCTACCAGCTCGCGCACATCGCCACCTTCATCGCCGACCGTCTCGCCCGATACCGGTCCAGCAGACGAGGGCGTGCGGGCCGCGCGGGCCGGGCCGCCGCCGTACGCGATCTGGCACTGGGGTCCACAGCCTTCGACGTCGCAGTCGGAGCGACCGAACCGACCTCGCCGCACGGGCTTCCGCGGCCCCTCGATGCGGGCACCTATGACGCAGCCCGAGAACTGATCAGCGCCGCCCCGCGCTCGGCCGATGTCGTCTCGCTGGCCGCGGTCGGTGAGCCGGGTTGGGCCGTGGTCGGCCATGTGCCGGGTCTCGGCCCGGTCGGCGCCGCGACGTCGACCCAGAACGCCGCCGTAGCGCTGCGCGACCACATACTGACGAGACCGGTCGCCGAGCTTGCGCCGTGGGTCGTGACCGACACCCCAGCGGTCATCCCGACACTTCCCGAACGGATCGACCTGAGTCGCGCGGTCCAGCAACTCGATCCCGAGGCGGTGAACGATCGTGCCGTCGCTGCAGCTCTTCGCGGACGCGATCCGTACACCGACGCCACCATCCACGACCGATTCCGTGGGGTCGACCTGGATGCCCCACCCGTTATCGAACCCCCGGACTCGGCGATCGCCGCGTCCGCCGGATCAGAGTCCGGCGCCGACACTGAGCGTGCCGATCACGAGGGCCGGGCCGTAGGGAACGATCGCGCGGCGATGTCGGATTCCGACCAGGACGGCGGTCAGGCCGACGAGCGCAACGATCCGCAGCAGACCGCTGAGCAGGGCGTCGAAGTGAGCCAGGGCGATCGTCAGGGACGGGACCAGCTTGACGTCGCCCCATCCCAGCAACTCCGTGGACAGGACGGCCAGGACGATCGCCACTGCGCCGACACCGGTGGCCACGGCGACAGCCCTCGCACCGGTCGAGCCGGAGAAGGCGGCCACGACGAGGCTGGCGCCGAGAAGAGGCGCGGTGAGCACGTCGGGCAGACGCGACTCCCTGGCGTCGACCACAGCCGCGGCCGGACCGAGCAGCATCAGCGGCAGCAGAACCGCGATCGTCCGGCCGCTGTAGTTCGCGAGGGCTGGCGTGACGCCCGTCAGGGCCACGATCGCCGCGGTCTCGGTCCGTCCGGGCACCCATAGGGTGCACATCCCACGCCGGGCAACGACGAGGGTGAGCGGACCGAGCGTGGCGGCAGCGAGTACCGCCGTGAGCGCGGGAGTCACGACCGCGCCGTCCGGGTTGGACCCGTCGGCAAGAGCTCGTTGAGTACCGCGAAGCTGTCCGGGGCCAGCTCCTCGGGCACCTCGAACCCGCGGGCGTCCAACAGCACCGAGGCGTGCAGCTCCAGCTCGGCGCGGTTGTCCTCGGCGTGCGCGACGCGCATCAGGTCCGTCAGCGGCTGATCGAACGCGACGTCGATGTCGACAGACCTGGCCTGCTCAGCAGCGTGGCGAGCCAGAGCGGTATCGCCGGCTGCCAGGGCGATGTCGACCAGCTCGTGCGCGGTGTCGACGACGAACCCGGGGATCTGGAGGTCGTGTCGCTGGTCGTGGTTGTTGAGCCAGGCGTAGCCGCCGGGCCGCAACGCGCTCAGGACCGGCCCGCGGACCAACGCCAGAGCGGATTCGTAGTCGTCGAGGCCATCAGGGCGGCCTGCGCCGCGGCGGGCCTGGCCGCGCTTGCGGAGCCGGCGGAACAGGTCCCAGTCCGAGAGGTGTCCGCGCAGGCGGTATGTGCTGTCGTTCTGCATGTCGCTGACGAACGTGGCGGCCGGATCCCCGCCCAAGCCGCGGCCGGCCCAGCGGCGAGCACCGTAGAACGCGTGTCTGATCGTCGAGGGGCTGATCCGGTGGCCGTCGGGCCACAGGTCGGTCACGGCCTTGGCCGCGGTGACACCGGCCGGATGCAGGCACAGATAGACCAGGACCTCGGCGAACCAACTGGGGCGGGCGGTGGGCACCGGACCGGGCGCTCGGACGGCCGGCTCCCCGAGGATCGCGATCATCGGCTGCAAGGGCGGGGATCCGTCGTGCCACGCCGCCAGGTCGTCGTCGAGTCGCGGATCCTGATGCTCAACCATGGCCAGGCGGCGGAGGGCCTCGGGATCAGCCGACGGTCGGGGCAGCGACACTACGTCGGGCAAGTTGGAGTTCGGGATCGACGGACCGTCGTGAACGTCGTCGTCGTCGGGATCGTCCACGACGTCGCCGGCCGGATTGGCGGCGCTCAGCGATCCGTCCTCGTCCATGCCCTCGGACCACCGCTCGGATCCGACGGCGGGTCCCACTGGCACAGCCGGCTCCTCGGTCGATCCCAGCAGCGAAGCCAGATGTGTTCCGGCGTTCTCGGTGAGTTGGACGGCCCACCACGGTCCATCATCGCCATCGGGTAGCTCGAGAACGCCGTTGGGCAGGACATGGGTCTTTGTCTCCCTTGGATCGAACACGGCGACGCAGACGGCGGCGTCGCCGGCTCCGGTGGTGACCAGGTTCTGGAGCCGGTCCCGTTCCTGTTCTGCGGGTTCGTCCGCGCACAGGAGGACGGTGGGCAACCAGGAATCGGCTGCGACATCGCGGAGGCGGCCTTCTATTGCCGAGTCCATCTGGTGTCGAGCGAGCTCGGCGTGGGTCGCTTCGGCCCGGCGCTCGATCTCCGTGAGCGCCGCGGAGAGGTCGGGTGCTTGCAGCATCTGCTCCGGGTTGAGCGCGATCAGCTCGTCGTCCAGCCCGACCAAGATGATCTCGGCGTCCTCGGCAGTGCGATTGGTGGCCAGGTCGGCCGCGAGGTGCCGCAGCAGTGCAACCACCCGGCGCCGGTCGCCACCGATCGAGAGCACGCTGCGCCCCTCGAGCTCGATGAGCAGCCGCCTGTCGTCGTCATCGGCGGTGGCGACGGTGACGAGCACCGGGAACGGAGAGCAGCACCCTGCCGCCTCGTCCTCGGGCACCGGGAGCGCGGCGGCCGGGTCGAGGTGCCATTCGAGCTCGCCGGCGTCGGTGAACGGTTCAGGTGCGGACGCTGGAGAGGTGAGGGTGAGTCGCGCACCGGATCGAGTCACCCGGACCAGCCGTAGTTCCGGTGGAGCCAATCGCTCCCCGTTGGGATGCGCCAGCGATCGCAACGCGAGGTCGAGCCCGAGGGCACCGGGGGCCGGGGGAGTGCTCGCCGCCGACCACTCCGCGCGTCCGACCGAGTCGTCCGCCGGGACCGAGATCTTGTGCTGGGCCGGCCGGTATCGAAGCTGGCATCGGCGTCGGACCAGGAGCGTTGCGATCACGCCACCGGCGAGCAGTGTCGAGACCCCTGCTGCGGCGACGACAGGCGTCGCAGCGACGTTGTCGGTCCTCTCGGGCGTCGGGACGGGCTCTGCTTTTGGCGGGTCTTGCGGAATGGCCGTCGGAGCGGAAACTGTCGCCGGCGGGTTTGTCGTGGGCGGCTGTGCCTGCTCCGGCCGCGGAGCCGGTGTAGCCGTCGGAGTTTCTGGCCGACTGCTGGGATCAGGCACCGAGGGCGAGGGCGCGCCACCGGGCGTCGGTCCGAGACCGCGCAGGGTGAGCGTCCAGCCCGGGCGTAGCTGATCCGGATCATCGAGTCTCGCTCCTCCGGGCTGCGTGCTGCCGGCGTTCGCGGCGAAGAGATCGTCTGCCCGAGAGGGGTCACCGAGATGTTCGGCGGCGAGGCCGGTGAGGGTGTCGCCGGGCCCGACCTGGATGACGTCGGCGGCGTCGGCCGGCATGACCAGCTCCCAACCGACGGTGAGCATCGATCCTTCGGTCAGACGCCCGCCGTCGGCCTGGGCCCGTCCGGCGTTGAGCTCGTAGATCTCACGCCACCGCAGCGGATCTCCGAGAGCGGTTTCCGCGATCCGCCACAGCGTGTCCCGCGGGGCGACGACATGGACGGGTCTGTCGGCGCGGGCGTCGTCGACGACCGACATGGGCTCCAGCGGCTGTATCGACGCGGTCGTCGTCGTCGCTGCTGCGGGTGCGGCAAGCGCAGGGCCGCTCCCGAGCATCGTGGCGACGAGCGCACCGGCGACCAGACCTCCGATGCGGAAACCCGGCAGGGTGATCCGCGGCGGTGGCCGATGAGCCAGGGCGGCTGTTAGCTCCCCGATGATCGACACGGCGAGTACGAACCACGCCACCGCCGCCACGACCGCGAGGAACCCCATCAGCAGGGTTCCGTCATCCGGACGCAGGATCAGGTCCGACGGCGAACCGGCGAACGAGCTGAGCCGGAGGAGCAGTGGCCGCCCGAGCCACCAGAGTGCGATAGGTACGCCGACCAGTATTCCGGCGACGGCAAGGGCTGCGGTGGCTGCCGACGCGATGCGGGACGCGACCCTCACGGTGTCCCCCCGCCCGTCGGGTCCGCGACGAGCAGCGCCTCGGCAGTTCCGGTGCTGACGATCTCCTCGCGCCCGATGATGCCCAGCAGGATGGTGGGGCGGGTGAGCCGAGCCTCGACCCTGATCCTCTGCGGGCCCACTATCTCCGCCGATCCGTCGGCTCCGGCCTGCGCGAGGTAGGCGCGGGCCGAGGCCACCGCCGCGACCGGGTCGACCGCCACCCGACCTCTCCGGAGCTGCGTCACGTCGAGTGCCTGCCCGGCTGCCCGCGCGGCCTCCTCGGCGATCGCATCCGCGCCGGCGAGGCCCTGCGCAGCGCGGACGCCGTCGATGCCCAGCCCGATGGCGATGAACAACGCCAGGACGGCTGCGGCCATCGGTGCGCTCACCGCGCCACCGCCCCGCTCGGGCAGTACCTGGCCGATCATGAACGCTCCCGCCACCGGTCGATAGGGCTGCTGAAACTGGCCACGACGGTCTGCGCGCCGGCGCCCGGCACACCGAGGTCTGACCAGTCGACCGAGCACCGCACCGTCGCTTCAGCAGACGACGGTGTCCCCAGCGGCGCAGAGAAGCCGGTGGCGTCCACCTCGACATCCATCTGCGTGCAGTGCAGGTCCTGCTCGGCCAGGCCGAGCTCGGCGGCCTGCCGCGCTTCCGCTGACGCTGCCACCGCGTCCCGCTGCAACGAGGCGACCCGCGCGGCCGAGCGCGCCGCATGCTCCACCGCAGACTCGGCCGAGACCAGCCGACCACCGGCAAGCGCGAACGCGATGAGCAACCCGACGACAACGGTCAAAACGGCTGCCTCGACCGAAGGGCTGCCGCCGCGCTCCTCGGCCAGGACGTTGCCGATCACTCCGTCACCTGCTCGAGCCCACCGACTGCTTCCCGACTGACCGTCAACGGGACGCCGGGAATGAGCGACAAGGCCGTACCTGTCACCCGTACCCGGAGCAGGCCCGCACCGTCGTCCACGGACGCGGAGATATCGACACCGGTGAGAACCGACCCGGCTGCGCGCCCGATGAAGTCTTCTGCGTCGCGACTGGCTGCACCGGTCACGGACTCCGTGGCGAAGTACCGCCCGGATCGCAGGCCGTCCTGGGCAGCTGTCAGGGCCAGCTGGCCGGCGTAGAAGAGCAGTGCCACCTGGACGACCGCGAGGATCAGCATCATGAGGACGCCCCACAACAGCGCCATCTCGACGCTGGCTGATCCGCCACGTTCGTCCACGATCCCGCGCCCTACTTCAGGGCACCGAGCTTGTCGGCCACGAAGGCAGCGACACCGGCCGTGATCACCCCGGCGATCACGGCACCCGCCGAGATGTGGAACCCCTCATCGGTGTTGCGTCCGCCTCCGCGTTCGTCGATCGGTTCCAGCCGCAGACGGACATTCCAGGCGTGATGCTGGAGTCGTATGAGCACTCGGGTCGCAAGTTGGGCGATCATGATCGACCTCCGGTGGGTGTCAGACGCTGCCCAGCAGCGCCGTTCCTGCGGGAAACAACACCCAGGCTGCGATCAGGAAAACCTGAAGCGCCCCTGGGGTACTCATCTGGCCGCTCGCGCGGTTGGCGTCCGCGTGCTCGTCGGCGAGAAGCTCGTCGCTGAGACTCTCCGCCCGGGCGAGCAAGGTGCCGACGACCGTCGCGCCGTCATGCCCGGCAGCCGCGGCGATCGCCGAAAGATCGGCAAGTTCGTCGACCTCGACGCGTTCGCCGAACCGTCGGAGGCCTTCCCACGGCATGTCGCCGGCCATCTGCGCGAGCTCGAGTTCGTCCCGGAGCCGTCGCATCGCCCAGCTGTCGGCCAGCAAGGTTCCGGGAACCGTCAGCGCGGTCGATACACCGGCGCCACCACGTCGGAGCAGCCCGACCTGCTGCAGGTAGGCGACCAGCGCCGATCTGAGCTGAATGCGGGCGTCGTCGGCCCTCGCGATGACACGTCGGGAATGCCCGGTCCATCCGACCAGCAGGCCCGCGACGGTGAAGCCCCCGGGGATGACCAGGGGGAGCCCGGTGCCGACGAGCGCGAGGAACCCGGCCAGCGCCGGCCCGGCGCCGGCGAGCACGGCCGCCGAGGACGCAGCCCCGATGAGAAATCTGTCCCGGCCGATGCCGAGGAGCTCGAGGTCGCTGTCGGGAACCGCTACCGGGAGACGCCGCAGCGTCGGGAGCAGGGCTCGGTGCCAGGCCTTCTGCGCCGAGGCCACACTAATGTTCCCCACCCGTTCGTCGAGCGCGATCAGCGCATCGGCGAGAACAGGATGGCGACGACGCCCGGCCGTCAGGCCCAGTACCAGGGCGCCTCCGATGAGCGCTCCGGCCAGCAGCACGAGTCCCAGACCGCCGGTCACGAGGCACCGCCCGATATACCGAAGAAGCGCGGAGCCTTCTTCCCGAGGGAGAGTCGACGCATCCAGACCAGCAGGGCCGCCGTCCCGCCCAGCAGAGTGGCCATCACTGCCTGTCCGACAGCGGTTTCGTAGGGCGCGGCGAACGTGGGGACGAGAGCCAGCAGGACGAGCAGGCCCGCCTGGATCACGAGGAGCATCCGGATCGACTGTCGGGATTCGGCCCGTGCCGCCTCGATCTCGCGTCGTGCACGAACATCGCGTGCGACGCCGTCGGCGAGCTGGCGGAGCACCTGCGCGATCCCCGTGCTCTGCTGGTTCAACGCCAGCAGCAACGCCGCAGCCACGGCATCGCCCGTGCGGTCGTCGACGGCGTCGGCGAACTCGCGAAGGGCAGCCGCAGGATCCCGGTTGTCGGTCTGCATGCTCCGGGCCAGGGTTCGCACAGCGACCGCGATCGGTTCCTCGACCCGGGTCGCCGTCGTGGCGATCGCCTGCGCCAAGCCGATCGCGCCGCCTCCGACGAGCGTGTCGGCCATCCGGCGGCACCAGGTCTCGAGCGCTTCGAGCGTGGCGATCCGTTCGTGCACCACGCGGGCCGAGCCCAACAGCCACGGAAGCCACAACCCGGCCACGACCACGGCTACACCGGCGACCGGCCACCCGGAGACGGCCCAGATCGCGGCGCCCGCCACGGCCCAGACCACTGCCCGCCTACAGGCCGGGCGGGATCGGACAGGGTCTCCGAGCGTCGCCGCAACAGCTCGGAGACGGGGAAGCCACGGTCGCTCGGGGCCAGCAGGGGTCCTCGCGACAACAGATCGTGGTCGGCTGCCGACGACCGCCATGCACCCGGCGAGGGCGAAGCATACTCCCGCCATCAGTGTGGCCGTGTGCGCGAGCGTCATCGGGACCACCCGTCCGTGGCGACGTGGAGGAACCCGAGGTCGAGCCCTACGTCTTCGAAAGGGCGTCGGTTCTGGGGGAGCAGATGGAACACCCCGCGTGGATCGGTGCCCTCCGGCGCGAAGATGCGGTTCATGGCGACGCCGCCGTTCTCCCCGACCGAGGTCACCTCGGCGACCTCGGAGACGAACCGCGTTCGACGGCCCTCGGGGGTCGTCGTGTGGCGCAGGTGCACGACGTAGTCGATGCCCTGGGCGGCCAGTCGCGTCACGAAGGCGTCGGACCAGCCTGAACCGGCGCCCTTCATCGTCGCGGTGACCAGCCGCTCGAAGGCGTCGGACGCGGAGCCGGCGTGCAACGTGCACATCGATCCCGGCATCCCGGCGTTCATCGCCTCGAGCATCGGCAGCGCCTCCGCGCCGCGAACCTCGCCGACGATCACCCGCGTGACCGACATCCTCAGGGTCTGGAGCAGGAGATCCGACAGCGTCATCTCTCCGGCCGGACGACCGGTCGACGGATCCCGCTCGGTCGAACCTGCCCGGCACTCCGCGGCGTAGAGCAACGGTGGTCGCTGCGGGAGCCGATGCAGGTTGAGCTCGAACTCCGTCTCGAGAGTCGCGAACCGCTCGCGCGGGTCGATCTCGCGTGCCAGCGCCCTGAGCAGGGTGGTCTTCCCGCAGGCAGGCATCCCCGTGACGAGGATGCTCTGCTTCGCTTGGACCAGCGCGGCGAGGAACCGTCCCATGACCGTCGAGACGGTGCCGAGCCGGACCAGGTCGTTGAGCTGTACATCGACCAACCGGTGCTTGCGGATCGTGACGACCGGCCGCGGGACCATCTCGCGCATCGCCGCGAGCCTCGAGCCGTCCGGCAATTGCATGTTCAGACACGGCTGGGCGGGCGAGAACGCTCGCTCCGAGCTGCCGTGGTGCGCAGCGATGTGCTGCAGCTGCTGCACCAGATCGGCATCGGTGTCCGCGATGGGACTCTCGGCCGGGCGGATGGAGCCGTCGGTCATGCGCAGGACCGGGGTCTCGCAGCCGGTGATGTGGATGTCCTCCACCCCGGGCAGGTCGAGCAGGGCCTGAATCCGGCCGAGGCCCCACACCGTGTTCTCGACGGTTCGGGCGATCGTCCGCTCGACATCGGGATCCAACTGCTGCTCGCCGTCGGCGATGCGGCGTCGCGCCTCGATGTCGAGCTCGGCCTGGATCCAGGCCAGCATGATCTGTCGCTGGTCGGCCGGATCGAGACGGTCCCGCTCCGGCTCGTCGGCGAGACGTTGCAGGACCGCGGTGTGAACGCGTTCAGCCAGTCGACGGTCGGCATGCGGGCTGCGGGTTGCTCCGTTCGAAGAACGCGTCATGCTGCACCGGTCCCCGCTGTGCCTGCCCGCACGAGTTTCGCTGCGATGCGACTCGCTCCGCGCTGAAGCGGACTGCGGTCGAACGCTCGGGCCGGCGGAATCCCGTCGCTCCAGACCTCCGCCGCTCGGCGGTCCCGAGGGAGCGCGCCCACCAGCGGGAGCCGACACCCGGCGGCGATCTCAGACGACGAATACGGCTGGTCCGGACTGACGACGAGGAGTGAGACGCGGATGTCACCCGGTTCGGTACCGAGCTCCGCGCGAAGAAGTGGAGCGATTCGGGACGCTGCCCGAACAGCCCGCAGGTTGGATCCGACGACGAGGACCACCACATCGCAGGCGCGCAGGAGGGGACTGACGCCGTCGAGGACGGCGAAGCGACCGCAGTCGGCCACCGTGTCGGCTTCAGGCATACGGCCCAGGGCTGCTGCCAGCTGTGCCCACGCCACGCTCGGCGCCTGCCCGACGCAGCCGAGTCCGGCAAGTATCGGAGGTGCATGGGAGGCCGGGCGATGTAGGCGTCGACGGAGTGCTTCGTCCCGGCCGGTGGATCGAAGATCGACGACCGCGTCCGCGAGACCCGCCGTTGACGGCCATTCGCCGCCGCCCAGCCCGGCGCGGATGTCTCCGCCGAACGGGTCCGCCTCGAGCAGGAGTACCCGGCGGGGCCACTGCGACGCGACAGCGAGGGCGGTCGTCGACACGCCGGGACTGCCCTTCGCGGAGACCATTCCGACCAACACCGTCGTCACCCTCGACCCACGAGGACCACGGCCACGCGGTCGTCGATGGATGCGAGCGCCAGCTCTTCGGCATCGGCCTGACGGACGAGGACGTCGATGCCGCGTCGGCCCGCCATGTCGGGCTCGGCTGCGCGCACGACAACGGCCCGCCGTGGAGGACGGCCGGCACCGGTCACGACGAGGACCTCGTCCCGAGGGTCCAACGACTCGGACGGAGCGCGTCCTGCCTCCACCGACAGACCCACCACCGCCTCGCCCGGGGCCGGCAATCGTTCTTCGGTCACCGAGTCCGGAGTCAGGGTCTGCCCGGCCCGGAGATCGGTCGAGGCCAGCTTGCCGATCACCGCGTCGACGTTGCTCCACTTCACCGTGGCCAACCCGGTGTCGGTGGGGAGCTGCACCTCCCGAAGATCGCCGATACGAATGGTGGCGCCGAAGGACATTGGCTGCGCGACCCCCACCACGCCTTCTCGGCTCACCGCCGCGCGGTAGGCGTACGCGCCCAGCAGCGCACCGATGATGGCGAGAACGGCGGCCAGCAGGAGCACCCGTGACGATCTCCGTCGCCGAAGCGGCCGTGATGCCGGTTCGGGAGGTGCACTCCGGGCGTGGGCCGTGGTGGTCATGATCCGTCACCACCGACCAGCACCTGTACCTCATTGACGGCCAGCGTCGTCTGATTCGGGACTCGGACGACCTGCTCGCCTGCGACCGGAGTGCCACCGCTGGACCCCGTCCACGTCACGGTCCAGATGCTGGTCGCCGTGATGGTCCAGCGTCCGGCTCCCGCGGTCCGGCCCGGGAGCGACCGCTGCTGATAGGTGTAGCCGCAGTTGGGCGACGGTCCTTCCTGGCCCGTCCACGGTGTTCCCGGCCCGGCACACCGGACGACCGCGCCAGGTGGCCCCATCGCCCACTCCACGTCCGACAGCCGCGCCGTTGCGGTGACGCTGGCCGCGCCGGCGGTCGCCGTTGCCGAGACCGGGCCGGTGTATTCGGCACTGCGATCGATCCACAGCCACATCGGCACGCCGACGAACCCGCGATCGCGACTCGACGTGTGCAGCACCGGTGCGGGTAACGACAGTTGGTCGACCGCTCGCTGGGCGAGGATCTCGGGCGGAACGGCTGGAGTGTCAGGCTGTGGTTCGTCGGGTGCCGGTTGATCGAGGAGAGCCGAAAGGTCTCCTATCGGCCGTTGGCTCCATCCTCCGTTGGCTCCAGCTCCTGTTGGGAGCGATCTCACCGGCGGCGGGGGCGGGGGAGTTGGAGGGCCCGTCGACTCGTCGGATGCAATCCGCCGGGGCCGCTCTGACGTCTCGGGTGATTCTGAGTCCTGATCGTGCGAACGTCGCCTCGGTTCGTCAGCCCCGCGGCGCCCCGGGTCGACCGCGCTGATGAGACATCGTCCGATGCTGTCGACGACCGTGCAGCGCGGTGGACTCGCCGTTCCTGCGTGGACGGCCGTGACCACCAACGACGGCAGGACGAGGGCGACGATCGACGCGCTCAACATGGCTCGGCCAAAGAAGGTGCGGTTCTTTCGACCACCCATCGGTCGCCGCGGGGGATCACCTCGGCCCGGTACAGGTAGCGGGGGACGCGGTTCGCCAAGTCGTCGAGTACCTGGCCGTCGTCATCCGAGACGAGCCGTGAGTCGCTGATGTCGACGCAGTCGACGATGGCGACCCGGTCGGGCGCAGCGTTGGACACCGTGGGCGCACGGGAGACCGTCCCCTCCGTGTGGGCCGGGATGCTGGCGTAGTTCGCGATGTCCCTGCTCAAGGACTCGAGCGCCTGCCCTGTGGCTACTTCTCGGGTCCTCGTTGTCCAGTCCCGCGAACCTGGCGAGGCGAAGGCTGCGTCGGTGACCGTCCAGAACTCCTCGTAGGCGGCAAGCGCGCTCCGCTCCACGGAGTCGTTCGTCGGGGGTGCGCTGGTCGGCGAAGGGCCTTCGCGATCCGGCGCCGAGCAGCCCACGACAACCCCGGCTGCGAACAACGGAACCAGCCACCGGTGGCTGTGCCTTGTCGTCACGTGTCCCCCTCGTATGCCTGTGCAGCTGAGGTTGCGCCGAGGCGTGGTCGCTGCGTTGCTCCTGCGTGGTCGGCCCGTGACGCCGATTGACGATCGAAGTCACGTAACTACCAATCTGATCGGCCCCGGGGGACAGAACGGCAGTTTGTCCCCTGATCGGACCAACAATCCGACGACCACGGTTTGCTCGCGCGAACGCGGCACTCTGCGGATCTCCCGATGGGAGGGACCGAGATGCCGTCTGACCGAATGATGCGAGCGGCGTGTTCGCTGGCCGCTCGAGGCCTGTATGTCTTTCCGCTCCGTCCGGGCACGAAGATCCCTGCCGTACGACGTGGCTGGGAGGGATGCGCGACCACCGACGTCGAGCAGATCGAACGATGGTGGATGCGTGCGCCCTACAACATCGGGGTCGCGACGGGGCCGTCACGCCTGCTGGTGATCGACTTGGACGCGCCGAAGCGGTCCGACTCCGACCGACGTCACGGACGACAGGTGCTCGCCGAACTCGCGCGTGACGCGCAGGAGGTCGTTCCGGGCGATACGCTGACGGTCGCTACCGCCGGTAATGGGCAGCATCTGTACTTCCGAGCGCCAGCAGGCCACACCCTGACCAACACAGCGGGTCGGCTCGGACCGCATGTCGATACCCGCGCACGTGGCGTTGTCGCAGCAGTCGGCGTGTCCACTATGGCGCGTGTCCTGATTGGAGCAC
>JAKDNL010000929.1 GCA_030451825.1 Pseudonocardia sp.
GCGCTACGGATGCCACGCTCGGTGCGTCGACCGGGTGGGGATCGGGCTCAGCTGGGGACGGACTTGTTCGTCGGGACCACGATGCCGGGCAGGTCACTCAACGCGGCCAGGCTGGCGGCCTGGACGTGCGCGGCCGGGACGGACTCGGTGCCGTTGGGCAGGGCCCGGGTGGCGGTCGCCGCGGCGACGACGGTCGGGGCGAAGCCGAGGCTGAAGCCGCTGCGCGCGGTCGAGTTGATGCACATGTGCGTCATGAACCCGGCGAGCACCAGGTTCTGGATGTCACCGAGTTGTTGCTGCAGATCGGTACCCACGAACGAGCTCGGGAAGTTCTTGATGATGATCGACTCGCCGTCGCGCGGGGCGACCGAGGAGTGGATCGCGCCGATGTCGGCCTTCACGTCGTAGGGCGAGCCCTCACCGGCGTCGTGCTGGATGTGGATCACCTTGGCGCCGGCCGAGCGGGCGCGGTCGAGCAGAGTCGCGGCCTCCTCGAGGGCGGGCGCGACGTTCTCCAGCTCCATGATCCCCTCGGTGTAGGTGTTCTGCAGGTCGACCATGATCAGGGCGGACTCGGACAGCGGCGCCGGCGTGGCCGGCAGCCCCATCAACCCGCGCAGGGTGTGCAGGTCGGACATGTGGGCGGTCTCCTTCGACAGGCTGGTGGGCCGCCGCGGTCGTGCGACCCGGGGAAACGCCGAACGGGCCCGGGACACCAGGTCCCGGGCCCGTCCGACGCTACTCAGTTTCCGTCCATCGCCCGGTACTCGTCGTCGGTGAACAGCCGGGAGCGGATCATGAACCGGACGCCCTCCGGCGCCTCGACCGAGAACCCGCTGCCGCGGCCCTTCACCACGTCCACCGTGAGATGGGTGTGGCGCCAGTACTCGAACTGGTCCGCTGCCATGAAGAAGCCGATGGACTTCTCCAGCCCTGGCACCGACAGATCACCGAGGTGCACATCCGAGGCACCGGTCTTGAAGTCCCCGTCCGGGTAGCACATCGGGGCGCTGCCGTCGCAGCACCCACCGGACTGGTGGAACATCAGCGGGCCGTGGATGTCGGTCATCTTCACCAGCAGCTCGGCCGCCGCCGGAGTGAGCGTCACCCGTTCGGTGCCGGAGCCCGGCACCTCGTTGACCTCCGTGGCTGCCGAGTCCTGACTCATCAGAAGAAGCCCTGGGCGTTGTTCGAGTAGCTAACCAGCAGGTTCTTGGTCTGCTGGTAGTGGTCGAGCATCATCTTGTGGTTCTCGCGACCCACACCGGAGTTCTTGTAGCCACCGAACGCCGCGTGCGCCGGGTAGGCGTGGTAGTTGTTCACCCACACCCGACCGGCCTGGATGTCGCGGCCGGCGCGGTAGGCGGTGTTGCCGTCACGCGACCAGACGGCCGAGCCGAGGCCGTACAGCGTGTCGTTGGCGATCTTGATGGCGTCGTCGTAGTCGTTGAAGCGCGCGACCGACACGACCGGGCCGAAGATCTCCTCCTGGAAGATCCGCATCGAGTTGTTGCCCTCGAACACGGTCGGCTGGATGTAGTAGCCGCCGGCCAGCTCGCCACCCAGGTCTGCCTTGGCGCCACCGGTCAGGACCTTGGCGCCCTCCTGCCGGCCGATGTCGATGTAGGAAAGGATCTTCTCGAACTGGTCGTTCGAGGCCTGCGCACCGATCATCGTCTCGGTGTCCAGCGGGTGCCC
>JAKDNL010000350.1 GCA_030451825.1 Pseudonocardia sp.
GCGAGCACGAGCGCCACCACCGCCCACACCCCCGCCGCGGCCAGGCAGCGGGGGATGACGGCGTCGCGGCGGCCCGCGGAGATCGGCGGCGCCTCGTGCTCGACGCCGGCCGGGTACGGCGGCGCACCGGGCATCGGGGCGTGCGGCGGGAAGCGCTGCGGGTCGAACGGGGTGTAGCCCGGGGCGCCCTGCCAGGAGAACTTCGGCTCGCTCAGGTCCTCAGGGGAGGAGGTACCCGGGCCCCAGGGAGGCCCGGACCGTGAGCCCGCGCCCGCCGCGCCCGACGTGCCTGCCGCGGACGTCTCCTCGGCCGCGGACGTCGAGTCGGCCGCACCGGACGTCGCGCGGGAGCCGGTGGGGCGCTCAGCCCGGTCGTCGTCGGCCACGGTCCGACCCTAACCAGGTCCCGGTCGTCGCGCGCAGGGATGGAACGGCGTGCGGAACCTGGTCCGACCCGGCGTCCACACGGTCGGCCGGTACGAATGTGGCATTCGTCGCGATCGACGGAACGAGCGTCACACTCGTTCGTCCGGGCGGGCCTCGCCTGGACGGGCGTTGCGGCCGGAGCCGGGGCCGTAGGTGAGTCGGCGTAGGAGAGCTTCGGCCGGGCCGCGCCTACCGGTGTGCGCGCTCGTCACCGCCAGCGCCACCGTGAGCAGCCAGGTCCCGATCCCGATCAGCGCCGCGCCCCAGAGCGGCGTCGTCGCACCGAGGCCGAGCGTCCAGGCCGGGAACAGCGCCACGAACACCACGGATTGCGTGAGGTAGCAGGACAGTGACCTCTGCCCCGCGGCCCGCAGCGCACCGGCCGCCCGGGAGGGGGCTCTGCCGACCCGGCACGCGAGCAGGCCGAACAGCGCCGCGTAGCCCGCCGCGCCCGCGTAGCCGGTGAGGGCGTGCACGGAGCTCGACAGCGCGACGAGCTCCGCGGACGGCGTCCAGACCCCGATCAGCAGGAGCGCCTGCGGGAGCCCGCCGAGCACCGCCGGCACCAGGCCCGCGACGGCGGTCCGGGCGAGCAGGCGGCGGTGCTGCTCCGGCTCGTCGAGCACCCTGGCCCGGGCGGCCAGCGCGCCGATCGCGATCGCGCCCACGACACCGACGGCCTGTCCGAGCAGACCCGAGAGCGCCCACTCGCCGGTGCGCGCGACGAGTGCCTGCATCGGCGCGGCGAGAGTGATCGAGACGAACGACCCCTGCGGGCTGCCCGGGACCGGAGGCACCCCGGAGGTCAGGGCGCCGACCAGCACCAGGCCGCCGACCGCAACCGTGAACAGCGCGGCCTCCGACCCGCGCACCAGGACCCCGGCCAGCAGGACGGCGAGCACCCCGTAGGCGCCGACTATCTCGCCGGAGAACAACAGCAGCCCGTACACCAGCCCGATCGCGATCATCCATCCGCCGCGCCGCCGGACGAGGGCGACGCCGGAGCGGGCGTCGCGCCGCCGCGCGAGCTGCACGACGCCGTAGCCGAACAGCAGCCCGAACAGGGGATAGGCGCGCCCGTCCACGAGCACCGTCTCGACCAGGACCACCGCTCGGTCCACCCCACCCAGCTGTCCCGGAACGGCCCCGAAGACGAAGCGGTGCACGTTGGCCAGCGCGATCAGCAGCAACATCACGCCGCGGGCCAGGTCCGGGGCGGGCGCGCGCTCCGCGGCCGGGGTGGCGCCGGGGTCGGCGGCGGTCATGCGGCCAGGCTAGCCGGGCAGATCGGGCATCCGTCCGCGTCCCGGGCACGCAGGTGTGGCGCTGACCACGCCGGTGCCCGAGTGTGCTCCCCGTCGCGGCGGGTGACGGCCGGCCCGGCTAGGGTCCGCGTCGTGTCTGCTACCCCCGTCACCGTCACCGTCACCGGAGCCGCTGGCCAGATCGGTTACGCGCTGCTCTTCAGGATCGCCTCCGGGCAGCTGCTGGGGCCCGACACCCCGGTCAAGCTGAACCTCCTGGAGATCCCGCAGGCCGTCAAGGCCGCCGAGGGCACCGCGATGGAGCTCGACGACTGCGCGTTCGGCCTGCTGCGCGGCATCGACATCTTCGACGACGCCGGCGCCGCGTTCTCCGGCGCCAACGTCGCGTTGCTGGTCGGCGCCCGTCCCCGCACCAAGGGGATGGAGCGTGGTGACCTGCTCGAGGCCAACGGCGGCATCTTCGGCCCGCAGGGCAAGGCCATCAACGACGGCGCCGCGGACGACATCCGCGTCCTGGCCGTCGGTAACCCGGCCAACACCAACGCCCTGATCGCCCAGGCCGCCGCGCCGGACGTCCCGGCCGAGCGCTTCACCGCGATGACCCGCCTGGACCACAACCGGGCCCTGGCGCAGCTGGCCAAGAAGCTCGACGTGTCGCTGGCCGACATCAAGAAGCTCACGATCTGGGGCAACCACTCCGCCACCCAGTACCCGGACCTGTTCCACACCGAGGTCAACGGCAAGATCGCCGCCGAGCAGGTCGACGACGCCTGGCTCCGCGACGACTTCATCCCGACCGTCGCCAAGCGCGGCGCCGCGATCATCGAGGCCCGGGGCGCGTCCTCGGCCGCCTCGGCCGCGAACGCCGCCATCGACCACGTCTTCGACTGGGTCAACGGCACCCCGGAGGGCGACTGGACCTCCGCCGCGATCCCGTCCGACGGGTCCTACGGCGTGGCCGAGGGGATCATCTCCTCGTTCCCGGTCACGTCGAAGAACGGGAAGTGGGAGATCGTCCAGGGCCTGGAGATCGACGCCTTCTCCCGCGAGCGGATCGACGCCAGCGTCGCCGAGCTCACCGAGGAGCGCGAGGCCGTGCAGAAGCTGGGCCTGCTCTGAGGCCTTTCTGCTGAGCGTCCCTACCGGCCGCGATCACCTCTGACGGGTGGTCGCGGCCGGTAGTATGTGGGGCCACGAGCTCCGAGGAGGTCGGCGATGGCGGCACCACACCAGTACGAGCTGCGCTCGGCTGCGGACCTGCGATTCGAGCCGGACGACGGTCTTCGTCGTGAACTGCACGACGGGGTGGTGCACGTGGTCCCTCCACCGAGCGACGATCACGGCTGGCGAGTGCGCGCGTGTGACCGGGCGCTGTCGATCGGCGAGCCCGACAACGTCTACATCCTGCAGAACGTAGGGGTGCACGTCGGCCTGCGACGCCTCTACGTACCGGACCTCACGGTGGTGTATCGGGGAACTCCGTACCATGAGTTCGGCTACGACCCGGGCGGGGTGCTGCTGGTTGTCGAGGTGGTGTCGCCGTCGTCGGTGACCCTCGACCGTCGCGCCAAGCCCGGCGTCTACGCCGAGCAGGGCATCCCGTTCTTCTGGCGGATCGACGACGGGCCGCGCCTGCAGACCTTCCGCCTGGACCCGGCGACCGGCGACTACGTGCTGATCGCCGATCTGGGCCCGGGCGAGGCCGGCGAGGTCGCGGCACCGTGGCCGGTCCGCGTCGACACGTCCGAGCTGGTCATGCCGCACAAGCGCTGAGCGCGATGCGCCGAACGGCCCCTCCTGGTCCGGAGGGGCCGTTCGGCAGCGACCCCAGTCAGGTAGCAGGCGCGCCGAAGAGATCGTCCAGATTCGCGATGCGAACGCCTGTGGCGTTGTCCCTGGCCGGGGCAGGCTGCACGTCGCGCCGCTGCTCCGGGACATCGATGACCGGTCCGGGTTGTCGGCGTGGTGTCCGGCTGGGGTCGATCCAGGCCGGGGGCAGGAACTCGGGGAGCCCGTCGCGGATACGGACGGTCCATCCGGGGTGGTGGATCAGGCGGTGGTGGCGCCTGCACAACATCACCAGGTTCTCGATCCGGTGTTCGCCGCCGTCTTCCCACGGGAGGATGTGGTGGATTTCCGCCCACGAGGGCGGGCGGTCGCACCCGGGGTGGGCGCACCCGCGGTCGCGGGCGGTCACGGCGCGGCGGAGGCCGTCCGGGATGGTGCGGGTGGCGCGGCCGACGTCGAGGGGCTGGCCCTTGCCGCCCATCACGATGGGAATGACGGCGGCATCGCAGGCCAGCATCCGCAACGTCTCCGGTGAGGTCTGGCCGCCGAAGTCGAGCATGCCGGATCGGGCGCGGGCTTCCAGGTCTTCGAGCCGGACGATGACCGAGATCTGCGGGCGCCGCCCACCGGTCTCGGGGACCAGCGCCGTGGGGCCGTGCGCCAGGGCGTATCCGCACACTTCGGCCAGGGCTTCGGCCTGGCGTTGGGCGGGTTCGCGGGTCTCGTCGGCCGAGGTCGGCTTGGACTTGGCGTCGATGACGGTGGCGATGGTGTCGAACATGGCGGCGTCGTCGAAGCGGCCGAGGAGTTTCCCACCGGGTCGGTTGCGGTGCCGCACCAGTCGCAGTTCGTTGATCTCCGGCTCGGGGCGGTCGTCGTCGGGTTCGGGGCCGTCCTGGTCGAGCTTGTCGATCAGTTCGGTACCCCATGCCTGCAACTCGGCGGGGGTGTAGCCGGAGGACTTGGCGGCCAGCTCGGCTTCGGCGGCGGCCCAGACGGCCGGTGTGAGCCGGTCGGCGGCGCGGGTTCCGAGGACCTTGGCGACGACTTCGACGTGGCGCAGACTGGTGCGGCCGGCGTCGAAGACCTCGGTGGTGGCGGGTAGGCGAGGCGGCAGCACGGTGCCGTCCAGGGCGGTCTTGCCGACCACGTTGTCGGCGGCTGTGGCGTGGCGGCGGGCCTCGTGTCGTTCCCAGCCGAGTAGGTCGGCGAGCGCGGAGGTGCTGGTCTTGTAGCCGCGCGAGGTGAACACGTCGCGGCGCTCAGCGGCGGCCAGCACGCCGACCGAGAGGTGATCGAGACGCCGCCGCGCCGCTTCGCACGCGACCAGCAGGGAGATCTGCTCGGCGTCCCCGGCTCCGACGGCGGCCTCGCGCAGCTCTTCGACAGCCACGATGAGGCGGTCGTGCGCGGCGGCGACCCGGACGGCGGACATGCGACCATCATAGTCGAACGCATGTTCGTAGTAAAGTCCGTCGTCGCAGGTCAGCGACCACTCGGCGCAGAGAATGTCCCCGAGACGCTCGGCCGATACCTCGATGACGCTCGTCACCGTCGAGCAGGTCCCGACGCGGACGGCCCCTCCCGACCGATCCGGGAGGGGCCGTCCGACATGAGCGGGGTCAGGAGGCGGAGGCCGTCTCCGGTTCCGGAGCCGGGGCGTTGCCCCGCAGCGGGACCTCCCGGATCGCCCACGCCGCCGCGACGGCGATCAGTGCGATCAGTGCGGCCCAGAGGAACGCGGTCGTCACCCCCGAGGTGACGGCGGCCTGGTAGGCGGTGCGTACCGCCGCCGGCAGCGACCCCAGCATCGCCGGGGTGAGTTGCCCGCCGGCGACCGATGCGCCCTGTGTCGCGCCGAGCTGCTCGGTCAGGGTGCTGGTCAGGCCGTTCGCGTACAGCACGCCCAGAAGGGAGACACCCAGCGAGCCGCCGACCGTCCGGAACAGTGTCGACGCGCCACTCGCGGCACCGACGTCGCGCTGGTCGACGCTGTTCTGCACGACCAGGTTCGTCGTCTGCATGACCAGCCCCATGCCGACGCCGAGGACCACCATGAACAGCGACGCGCTCAGGTGTCCGGTGCCGACGTCCATCGTGGAGAGCAGGCCCAGCCCGGCCGCCATCAGGAGCGCACCGACGACGAGCATCCAGCGGTAGCGCCCGGTCCGGCTGATGTACTGCCCGCCGATCACCGACGTGGTGAGCATGCCCGCCATCAGCGGCAGGAGCAGCAGCCCGCTGTCGGTGGCCGAGGCGCCCTGCACGTTCTGCTGGAACTGCGGCAGGAACGTGACGGCGCCGAACATCGCGAAGCCGGTCAGGAACGTCAGCACGATCGCGGCCGAGAAGTTCGGCCGGCGGAACAGCTCCAGCGACAGGATCGGCTCGGTGACCCGGCGCTCCACACGCACGAACATCGTGCCGGCGACGACGGCCAGCACCCCGAGCCCGATGATCTGCCACGAACCCCACGCGTACTCCGAGCCGCCCCACGAGGTGAACAGCGTCAGCGCCGCGACGGCGATCGCGAGCAGGCCCGCGCCCTTCCAGTCGATCCGGGCCTCGCGCCGGACGACCGGGAGCTTCATCGTGAACCAGATGACGACCAGGGCCAGCACGCCCAGCGGGATGTTGATGTAGAACGCCCAGCGCCAGCTCAGGCTGTCGGTCAGGAACCCGCCGATCAGGGGCCCGCCGATGAACGCCAGCGGCATCACGGCGGCCATCAGGCCCTGGTAGCGGCCGCGCTCCCGCGGCGGGACCAGGTCGGCGATGATCGCGATCGCCCCGACCATCAGGCCACCGGCGCCGATCCCCTGCACGGCGCGGAACGCGATCAGCTCGGTCATGTTCTGCGCCAGGCCAGAGAGAGCGGAGCCGGCCAGGAACGCCACGATCGACGTCATGAAGACGCCCTTGCGGCCGTAGAGGTCACCCAGCTTGGCCCACACCGGCGTCGACATCGCGGTGGCCAGTGCGTACGCGGTGACGACCCAGGACAGGTGCTCGAGCCCGCCCAGCTCGCCGACGATCGTCGGCATCGCGGTGCCGACGATCGTGTTGTCCAGCATCGCCAGCAGCATGGCGATCATCAGCCCGCTCATCACGGTGTAGATCTCGCGACGGCTTCGCGGGGCGGGGACGCCGGTGCCCGGATCGGCCACTCCCACTTCGGGGGCCGTGCCCGCTCCGTCTGTGCTCCCGGTCATCCCGGCTCCTTCTCCCTGGCCTGTTTGTCGGCCGGCTAGTAACTTACTAGTCGACAGGCTAGCACTGACTAGCCGGCCGGCAAGTACGATGTGTGGCACACCGTCGATCGGAGACGAGGAGATCGTGAGCAGAGCCGAGACCGAGGAGCGCAGTATCGACGAGCGCCGTACCGACGAGCGCCGTACCGACACGCGCGAGCAGATCCGCGACGTCGCGCTGGAGCTGTTCGCCGAGCAGGGGTACGAGAAGACGTCGCTACGCGAGATCGCGGAGCGGCTCGGGGTCACCAAGGCGGCGGTCTACTACCACTACCGCACCAAGGAGGAGATCCTGGAGAACCTGTTCTCCGACCTCTTCGACGGCATCGACGAGATCGTGGAGTGGGGCAGCACGCAGCCGCCCGGCCCGGACACCCGTCGCGGCGTCCTGGAGCGCTACAGCGCGCTGCTCAGCGGGCGGGAGAGTCGGTTCGACCGCACGGTCCGGTTCCTGCAGGAGGGCCAGAACTCGATCAAGGAACTCCCTGTCGGCGCCGAGCTGAAGGCGAAGTTCATGGCCCTGTCGGAGCTTCTGGCCGACCCGGAGGCGTCGGTGGCCGAGCAGCTGCGCCGCCGGCTCGCGCTGATGGCCCTGCACCTGGGCGCGTTCGCGGCCGACCAGCTCGGCGGGGACGCCG
>JAKDNL010000351.1 GCA_030451825.1 Pseudonocardia sp.
CTAGGGTGACGTGGTGAAGTTCGTGATGGTGCCGGGTGGTTGGCAAGGCGGATGGGTGTTCGACTCGGTGGCCACCGAGCTACACCGGAACGGTCACCACGTGCAGGCTGTGACCCTGTCCGGGTTGGAGTCGGACGGCCCGGTCCACGCGGACCGTCCGGCGAACCTCGACACCTATATCGACCAGGTGGCCGAGATCATCGACCGTCACGACGGAGCGCCTCTCGCGCTGTGCGGGCACAGCTACGGCGGGATGGTGATCGCCGGTGTCGCGGACCGGCTCGGCGACCGCCTCGATCACCTCGTCTTCGTCGACGCCTACGTCCCGGACGACGGGGATTCGTGTTGGTCGTTGACCAGCGACGCCTTCCGGGAGTTGTTCATCGCCGGCGCCGGCGGGGACGGTCGATGGGTCGCAGTCCCCGATGGGCTCGACCCTCGGGCCCGACCGCACCCACTGGCGAGCTTCGTCCAGTCGATCAGGCTGGGAGGCAGCCCCGGCCACGCCTTCGGTCGAACGTTCATCAGTGGCGGCATGTGGCCCGGTAGCCCGTTCGCGGACCTGACCGAACGGTTACGCAACGACTCGGACTGGCGGGTTCACGACATTCCCGTTGGTCACAACATCGCCCGCCGCGACCCGCATGGTCTCGCCGCCGTTCTCGACGCATTGCCACCGGCCGGTGGGACACAATGATCCGGATGCCGGGACATGGAGGTGGCCGATCCAGTCTCGAATCCTCAGCGGGCGCCGGCCGAGTGTTCTCCGGTCGGCCGGTATCGGTCCTTCTCGTCGAGACCAGCGCCTGGACCGTCAGCGTCTCGGCCCGGCGACCGGCCGGTGCCGGGCGCATCAGGTGCATCGGGCCGCGTAGACGGCGTTGGCGGGGGTGTCGGCAACGCGGGCGAAGCCGGTGAATCCTGCCGACTCGAGCACGGCACGCACCGGTCGTTCACCGGCCTGCGCTCCCCAGGCTGCGGCGCCTGGCTGGGCCAGTGACGCCGGGGTGCACTGGAACGCGGACGCGGTGTAGCTCAGCGCGGCCAGCGGGTTGGCGAGGTTCTCGGCCAGGTCGTCGGCTGCCTGCGGCTCGACGACGAGCACCGCACCGCCGCGTCGCAGCGCGGTGTACGCCCGGGTAGCGGCGGCTTGCGGGTCACCGAGGTCGTGCAGGCTGTCGAGCAGGCAGACCAGGTCGAAGCCCAGCCCGGGATAGCCGGCCGCGTCGGCGACCTCGAAGCGCACCCGTTCGGCGACACCGGCGGAGGCGGCGCGCTTGCGCGCCACCTCCAGCGACGGGCGGTGGGCGTCGTACCCGATCACGGTGGCGCGCGGGAAGGCCTGGGCCAGCAGGACCGTCGAGGTGCCGTGTCCGCAGCCGACGTCGGCAATGGTGCCGCCGGTGTGCAGGGTTTCGACGAGCCCGTCGACGGCGGGGATCCATTCGGCGGTCAGCGACATGGTGTAGCCGGGGGTGAAGAAGCGCTCGGTGCCATCGAAGACGTCGGGGTGCTGGTGGCTCCACGGGATGCCGGAGCCGGTGCGGAAGGCCTCGACGACGCGGTCGATGCCGTGGAACCAGCCGGCGGCGAGCAGCGCCCCGCCGACCAGGTGTGCGGGCGAGTCCGGGTCGGCGAGGACCGCGGCGTGCGCGGGCGGCAGGCTGAACCGGCCGGTCACCTCGTCGCGGGTGAGGATCCCGGCGGCGGTCTGCTGGGCCAGCCACGCCCGGGCGGGATGGCTGATCGACTGGCCGGAGAGGTCGCCCACGTGCTGCGTGTGGAGGGCATGCGTCGGCTGCGTCGGGTGCACGAGGGTTTGAGCTGGCTCGAACTCGAGCTCTAGCCGACCCCTCGTGATCTTGTCTGATGTAGATCGGCCGGAGCAGCTCGAGCACGTCGTGGCCGCGGACGCGCAGGCCCGGGTCGGGCAGCCCCGGTTGCACGAGAGCTCCGTTCGCGCGCCCGGGTTGGACGAGAACTCCTCTCGCTCAAGCCCGGCGGGGCCACATTCTGTCTGGCAGGCGGCGGTGCGCGGGTTGGCACGGTGCACGGGTTGGCGCGGTGGCCCTCGGGCAAGCAGGGGTGGACTATAGCTCCGTTCGTACGGCCGGGTTGGACGACCGCTCCGGTCGTGCGGTGATCGGGTGGCTTGGGGCGCGGCGGGGCAGCGGGTCGAGCAGCGCGGATCACCTCATCGCAGCCTGCCTCGTCGACCGGACCGGCGCGGACGGCGGCCAGGGCCCGGGCACGTCCGCGGTACCCGAGCTGCGGCTGGTCTTCGTGCCCGCCACGTCGGCGACCATTCTCGACTCCTGGCGCTCGGTGGGACTGCGCGCAACCGGCAGTCACGAATTTCGTGCTGCGCGATGTGGCCGTGCCCGGGACCAGCGCGTCCGCGTCCGGTACCGGCGGCTGGTGCAAGCGGAGTGGTTCCGGGCGGCCGAGCGCAGGTCATGACCGGTCGAGGTGTCGCTCGATCGCCCGCCGCGCCGCGTCGAGCACCTGCGCCCTGCTCGGCGCCGGCCCGGGCGGCAGCGGTGTGGCGGCATCCGGAGAGGGGGCCACGGCCGGGGCGTCCGGGGCCTGCTCGGCCGCGGCGTCGATGAGGCCCGCCGGCCCGGTGTCGCCGAGGCGGCGCAGCAGGTCGGCGAGGTTGCGCAGGGTCGTCCACTGGTGGGTCCAGTTCCCCGTCGTGGCCCAGTAGTCGATCACCTCGCGATAGCCGGACAGGGCCTCCTGCACCCGCCCGGCCGCGGCCCGCACGGAGAGCAGGCCCACGCTCGCCACGCCGAGGAGGAAGGTGGCGCCCGCCGTGCGGGCCAGGGCGATCGCCCGGCCGTAGTGCTCCTCGGCCGGTGCGGCGCGTCCTGCGGCGTTCTCGATCTCGCCGCCGTAGTAGGCAACCCACCCGCGAACACTCTGCGACCCCACCGCGGCGAGAGCCGCTTGCTGGTGCAGCGTGCGCGCCGTGTCGAGATCGCCGGTGTAGGTGGTCGCCAACGAGGCGAGCCCGAGGAAGCCGTGGCGGGGATGCGGGTTGGCCTGCTCGCCGAGCCGGCAGTGCTCGACGGCCTCGTCGAAGGCACCCCGAGCGAGCGCGGCAACCGCCGACGCGTGCCGACAGTACGACGACTCCGCCCGGTCCCCGGCCAGGTCGAGCCCGGCGTGGGCCAGGCGGTCGGCCTCGGGCTGATCGCCGCGGAGGTAGGCGGCGTAGGCCGCGGTGCCGAGCACGGCCGGCGCGCGGGGATGGCCCGCGAGCGCCGGGTCGGCGGCCAGCTCCCCGGACCAGCCGCGGATCTCGACCAGGTCGCGGTTGAAGACCGTGCCGAACAGCGACTGCACGATCACGGTGGCGTCGTCGAGGGTGTCCTGGCTGCGGGCCAGGCGCCAGGCGGCGCGCAGGTTCCTCACCTCGCGGCGCAGGACGGCGTCGGCATCGGGCTCGCGGTCGGTGGTGACGGCGGTGTCGATCCATGCGGTGAGCTCGACCGCCCAGCGCAGCAGCCGCGCGTCCGCGGCTCCGTCCTCGCCGCCGGCCACCAGCCGGTCCCGGCCGAACGCGCGCAGCGTCTCCAGCATCCGATAGCGGGTCGGTCCCTCGAACACCGCGTCGATCATCGAGGCGTCCACCAGCCGGGCGAGCAGGCTCCCCGGGTCCTCGGCCAGGCCCAGCCCGGCCGCGATGTCCTCGGCAGTGCCGAGGTCGACCCCGTCGACGAAGACCGACAGGTGCCGGAACAGGGTGCGCTCGTCGTCGCCGAGCAGCTGGTAGGACCATTCGACCGTGGCCCGCAGAGTCCGGTGCCGGGCGTCGACCGACACCCGCCCACCGCCGAGCAGGTCGAGCGAGCGGTCGAGCCGTTCGTGCAGGTCGGGCAGCGAGAGGGTGGACAGCCGGCCGGCGGCCAGCTCGATGGCCAGGGGTATCCCGTCGAGCCGCCGGACCACGTCCGCGACCAGTCGTAGCTCGGCGGGGCCCGGGGCCAGGTCGGGCCGGACGCGCGACGCGCGGTCGAGGAAGATCGCCACGGACGGCACGTCGGGAAGGTGGCGCCCGTCGTGGCCCGGCTCGGTCGTCGGGACCGGCAGCGGTGCCAGCCGGGACACCCGCTCGGCGGCCAGCCCCAGCGGCTCGCGGCTCGTCGAGAGCACCCTCAGGTCGGGGCAGCCGTCGAGCAGCGTCGCCACGGCGTCGCGGACGGTGTCGATCAGGTGCTCGCAGTTGTCGACGACGAGCAGACGCGGCTCCGTGCGCAGCATCGCGGCGCAGGCGGCGAGCACGTCGCCGTGCACCACCTGCAGGTCCAGCGCCGCGGCCAGCGCGTGCGGGATCGCGGCGGCGTCGGTGACGGGCGCGAGCAGCAGTACCGTCGCCTCCTGCCGTGCGTCGGGCCCGGCCGCGACCTCCAGCGCGACGCGGGTCTTGCCGACCCCGCCCGGGCCGACGATCGTGACCAGCCGTTCCGCGCCCAGCATCCGACGCAGCGCGGCGACCTGGCCCTCGCGGCCGATCAGCCGAGTCGTCGGCCGGGACGGGGCGGCCGGCCGGGCCGGTGGCGCGGTCGCCGGCCCGGAGGCACCGCGGGCGATGTCGCGTTCGAGCTCGCCCAGCGCCGGGGAGGGATCCAGCCCGGCATCCTCGGCCAGCCGATGGCGGTACTCGCGCCCAGCCCGCAGGGCGTCGGTGGCGCGTCCGGTGACGGCCAGCGCCCGCATCAGGGCCAGCACGGCCGGCTCGCGCAGCGGGTCGGCGGCCAGCGCCGCGGTGGCGACGTCCACCACGCCGTCGACCTGGCGCGGGTCGAGGCGGGCCGCCGCGACCGCGCAGCCGACGAGCGTGTCGGTGACGTCATGGTGCAGCTGTTCCAGCCCGAGGTTGGCGGTGGCCACGGACGCGACCTCGGACAGGTCGCTGAGCACCGGTCCGCGCCACAGCGCATGCGCCTCGCGCAGCCGCGCCGTCGCGGCCACCGGGTCCGCGGCGGCGTGGGCACGCCCGCCGGCCAGCAGCGCCCTGGCCTGCGCCACATCGAGGTCGGTGCGACCCAGCGTCAGCCGGTAGCCGCCGTCGAGGGTCTCCAGCCGGTCGGCCGCGGAGCCGAGATGGCCGCGCAGCCGGGACACGTGGCTGTGCAGCGCTTGGCGCCCGGACTCCGGGACCTCGCCGGGCCACAGCGCGTCCACCAGGTGATCGACGGACACGGCGCGACCCTCGGCCAGCGCCAGCAGCGCCAGCACCGCGCGGCGCTTCGGCCCGCGCACCTCGACCGCGGCGCCGTGCACGACCAGCCGCAGCGGCCCGAGGACCTCGACCCGCAGCGGGGAACGATCGTTCGCATCCGGCACCGGGCACCTCCCGCCCGACATCTTGCCCGCCGTCGCAAGCGAGAAGGGTGCTGTCAGCGCGGTGTGAGCGCGCGCGAACCCCGTGCCAGTGCCCGAACCGAGCCTTGGCGCATGAGCCGGCACCGAGCCGGCGCAGGCAGGCAAGGAGAAGCAGATGGCTCTGGACCAGGACAAGGTGATGGCCTTCATGGGCCAGGTCGTGACCGACATGGGAGCGACCGGCTCCGCCGGCCTGGCGGTGATCGGCAACCGGCTCGGCCTGTACCGGGCGCTGGCCCAGGGCCCGGCGACCCCCGAGCAGTTCACCGAGCGCACCGGCTACGCGCAGCGCTACCTCACCGAGTGGCTCAACAACCAGGCCGCCGGCGGGTACGTCAGCTACGACGCGGCGACCGGGGCGTTCTTCATGACCGAGGAGCAGGCGTTCTGCCTGGCCGACCCGAACGGGCCCGACGTCTCCGCCATCTTCCTCATCGGGCTGGGCTACCTGCGCGCCGAACCCCAGCTCACCGAGGCGTTCCGCACCGGCGAGGGCGTCGCATGGCACGAGCACAACGAGGACGTGCACGTCGGATGCGACGCGTTCTACCGCCCCGGCTACGTCGCCGAGCTGCTCCCGAACTGGATCCCCGCCCTGGACGGAGTGCACGAGAAGCTGACCGCCGGCGGCCGCGTGGCCGACATCGGCTGCGGGTTGGGCTCGTCCTCGGTGCTGATGGCCCAGGCCTACCCGCATACCACCATCGTCGGGTCGGACTACCACGCCGAGTCGATCGAGCTGGCGACCAAGAAGGTCGCCGAGGCCGGCGTCTCGGACCGGGCCAGCTTCGAGGTGGCCACCGCGCAGACCTTCACCGGCACCGGCTACGACCTGGTCACGACGTTCGACGCCCTGCACGACATGGGCGACCCGGTCGGGGCGGCCCGCCACGTCCGGCAGGCGCTGGCCCCGGACGGCACCTGGCTGGTGGTCGAGCCCAACGCCGGAGACCAGGTCGAGGACAACCACAACCCGGTGGGGCGGCTCTACTACGCAGGCTCGACGTTCCTGTGCGTGCCCAACGCGCTGTCCCAGCCCGGCGGCTACGCGCTCGGCGCGCAGGCCGGCGAGGCGGCGATCCACCAGGTGATGGTCGACGCCGGCTTCACCCGGTTCCGGCGGGTCGCGCAGTCCCCGTTCAACCTCGTCTACGAGGTCCGGCCGTAACCACGCCGGCGGCGGCCGGTCGGGCACGCGCTCGGCCGGCCGCCGTTCACCGCAGACAGGACGACGACATCGCCGAGACCGCCACACCGCGACGATGAGCGCTCCCGCGAAGAGAAACCGCCCATGCACACGACGACTTCCGACACCCTGCACGCGCTGCTGGTCGGCCCGATCGATCTCGCCGACGCCGGGGGGCCGCCGCACTCCGGCGGTCGACCCTGTGGCGCGCTCTGCGTCCCGGCGTGCACCACGACCCCGTACGACGAGCCGCCGGCCGCACCACGTCCCACCCCAGCCCGAGGAGCACAGTCGTGAACCACGCCCAGTCCGAGCTGATCCGCCTCCACCACGCCGAGCTGCGTCAGGCCGCCGACCACCACCGGCTGGTGACCGCCGTCCGCGAGACCGCCCGGTCGCGGCGCCCGCTCGTGGCGACGCTGCTCGACTGGCTCACCCAGCCGGCGCCGCGGCGACAACGAGGAGTTCCGGAGGCCGAGCCATGTCCATCCTGACCCTGACCCGCCGTGACCGTGCCCTGCTGATCGCCGCAGGGCCAATGCGACGTGGTCCTGTCCGGTCTCCCCGACCTGCGCGTCGACGGACTGCGGTTCTGCGACCAGCCACGGGCCCACGCCCTGGTGTGCGCGGGCCTGCTCGCCAGGGCATCGGCCGAGCGCAGCCGCACGACGGTCCGGGCCCGGCTCACCGACGCCGGACGCGCCGCGCTGCAGGCGGCGTGACCGAGCCTGCGAGGTCACCATCCCCCCACGACCCCCCGCCGCTGCGGTGTCGATCCCCCCCGC
>JAKDNL010000352.1 GCA_030451825.1 Pseudonocardia sp.
TTCCCAAGCTGAATACGCGAGTTCGATTCTCGTCATCCGCTCCATAATGAAGGCCCAGCTCACACGGTGTCCACACCGGAGCTGGGCCTTCGTCGTCGCCCGACCCTCACACAGTGCGCGAGGCCTTCGTGACGCCTCCATCCCGATCGAGTGGCCGCGGGCCTGCCGATTCCGACGCGCTCCTGCCGACATCGACAAATCTGACGATGGGCGACCGTTCAGCTGACCACTCGCCCGCTCGCCTTGATCTTGCAGGTCGGGGACGCCGGCCCCCTGCGCATCACCTGCGCCGAGCGGCACCCGGCATCGCTCGCGGCACGGCGAGACTCGACTCAGCGGTGCAGCACCGTGCGCAGGGCCTTGGTCAGCCCGCCGGCGTCATCGCCGCGCCAGGCCACGACGCCGTCCGGGCGGACGAGCATCGTGCCGGACGGGTCCGCACCGCTCCGGGCGGCCCAGACAGCCTCGGGGTCGTGCAGGTCCTGCCCCACCCGGTAAGCCCGGACGACGACCCCGAGCTCGTCCGCGGCCGCCCGTGCCGCGATCACCCCGTCGTCGGCGCCGGTGAGCACCAGCCAGAACGGGCCGATCAGCTCGCGTGGCGACACCGGGCCCGCCGGCCCCTGCAACGCCACGTGCGGGACGCGGGCGCCGGGCCGTCCGGAGGGGTCGCGCGGGTCCTCGAACTCCCCGCCCGGCACGTCCCGCTCGGCCACGACCGCACCTCCCGCGCAGACGTACCCGAACAGCAACGCCATCCCGTCCATCGGCTCGCCGATGGACTCGTCGGCCAGGTCCGGGCGCTGGCGCACGACCAGGTTGGCCACCTGCCAGTCGCAGACGGCCTCACCGTAGGAACGCCGCTCGGCGTCATGGCTGTCGAGCAGCGCCGCTCCGGCCTCACCTCGAACGACGGCCGCCAGCCGCCATCCCAGGTGGTACCCGTCGAGCATCGCGGTGTTGCCACCCTGCCCGCCGGTCGGAGGCATCACGTGCGCGGCGTCGCCGACCAGCAGCACCCGCCCCTCGGAGAGCCGGTCGGCCACCCGGTGCGCGCTCTCCCAGGTGTCCTGCCCGAGGATCCGCACCTGCAGGTCCGCGACCCCGGTCATCGTCCGGATCAGCGAGACCGTGCCCGCCTCGTCGCGGGCGGGGTCGCGGTCCATCGCGGCCACCCACTCCCCGGGGACGTCGGTGGACACCAGCACGCCGGCGCCACCGGGCAGCTCCGGGTTCTGCACGTAGTGCAGGACCACGGCGTCCGGACCGGAGATCGCGGAGAGGTCGGCGGCGAACCGGACGCTGTCCGAGGTGCCGAACGTGCCACGCCCGTGCGAGCCGATCCCGACCAGCTCCCGCAGGCCGCCGCGATGGCCGTCGGCCGCGACGACGTAGCGCGCCCGCACCCGCTCGACGGCGTCGGACCCGAGGTCGCGGACTGTGAGTGTGACGCCGTCGGCGTCCTGCGAGAGCGCCTCGCAACCGGTGCGGAAGCGCAGCGTGGCCCCGAGCTCCACGGCCCGCGCGGCCAGCGCCTGCTCCGCCCTGGCCTGGCTCGCCATGCCGCCCGGAACCGGGGAGAACGCCTCGAGTCCCGCCGTCTCGCCCCCGAAGTCGTGCAGCACCGGGCCGGCCATGCTGCGCGAGATCTTGATCGTCAGCCCGGCGTCGCCGGGCGGGCTCGCGGCGAGGATCGGCTCGAGGAGCCCGGCCGCGGCGAAACCCTCCATCACCACCGGCGCCTGCCCGCGGGCCTTGGGCTGCACCGAGGTACCGGGATGGCGCTCCAGCACCGTCGCCGGCACCCCGTGCATGCCCAGGAACACCGCCGTCGACAGTCCGGCCAGTCCCGCCCCCACGATGACCACGTCCGTCTGTTCCACGAGAACCCCCTCGATGTATCGTGTATCTCGATCAGTCGGATAGTTCGATGTATCGAGATAATATCCAGGAGGTGGCCATGCCACGCAAGCCCCGGGCCGAGCTCGTCGAGGAGATGGTGGACGCGCTGCGCGAGCAGGCCAGCCGGGGCCTGATGTTCCACCAGGCGATCGCCGAGCGGGCCGGACTCGGGCCGACCGACATGAAGGCGCTCGACCTGGCGCGCTCGGAGGAGTCCCTGACGGCCGGGAAGCTGGCGCGGATCACCGGCCTGACGACGTCGGCGACGACGGCGGTGCTCGACCGGCTGGAGCGGCGCGGCTTCGTCGAGCGCCGACGCGACCCGTCGGACCGTCGCAAGGTCGTGGTCGTCCCGCTCGACGACGACGGCCCGGTCGCCGGGATATTCACCGACCTGCACCGGTGGACGGTGGAGTTCCTGGACGGCTACGACGACACGCAGCTCGAGCTGCTGGCGGGCTTCGTCGCGGCGATCAACGCGGAGAGCGCACGGCGGACCGCCGAGATCTCCGCGGTACCTGGTGCAGAGGCCACCGACTGAGACCCGCCGATCACCGGCGCTGTCAGTAGAGTCGTTCGGCGTAGGAGGGGCCGTAGTACTCCTCCAGCTCGGCGAGCGGTGTCTCCGGCCGGGTCAGGGCCTTGGCGATCCTCGCGATCGAGGGCAGCGTGTCCGGGGGCCACTGCTCGTGCTGCCAGAGACCGGAGCGCAGGAACGCCTTCGGGCAGTGGAAGAACACCTCGTCGACGGCGACCTCGCAGGCCAGAATCGGACGGCGGCCCTTGATCGCCATCTCGTCGAGGTACGGGGCGTCGGTGAGCAGGCGGGCGCGGCCGTTGATCCGCAGGGTGTCGGTGCGGCCCGGGGTCAGGAACAGCAGCCCGATGTGCGGGTTGGACAGCACGTTGCGCCAGCCGTCGACGCGGCGGTTGCCGGGTCGTTCCGGGATCGCGACCGTGCCGTCGTCCACCACGTGCACGAAACCGGCCGGGTCGCCCTTGGGGGAGACGTCGCAGGTGCCGTCGGCGTCGCTCGTGGCGAGCAGGCACAGCGGCGACGTCGCGAGCCACTCGCGGTGGATCGGGCCCAGCCGCTCCCGGACCTTGTTCGCCGCCGACGGCATCGGGAACCCGACCAGCTCCTCGAGCTGCTCCACGGTGCGGATCTCGGCGTCGGTATCGGTGCGCACGACGTCGACGCTAGAACCCACGACGACCGGTGGCGAGGGGATTGCGGCCGGGCATCCGTGACCGGTCGCACGAACCGGCGATCAGGCTCGTCCACCTGCACGCCCACGTGTGCGAGCCCGTCAGGACGCCTGCGCCGCGGCCGTCAGGTCCGCGCCACGGCGGGAGGCCGGTTGCTCCCCGGCGGCCGCCATCTCCGCGGCGACACGGGCCAGTACCGCGTTCGCCGGCGTCGCGACGCCGTGCCTCGCGCCGAGGGCGACGATCTCGCCGTTGAGGTACTCGGCCTCGATCGAACCGGCGCCCCGGCGCAGGCTCTGCCACGACGAGCCGCCGCCCCGTTCCTGCCCGCCGACCGGCCGCTGGGTGATCAGGCCGTCGCGGCGGACCCGGTCGTCGTCGCCGGTGCGGGCGGTGATCCCGGCCGCGGCCAGTACCCGTTCGCCTTCTCCCGTGGCGGCGGCCGCCAGGTCGTCGAAGGCGGGGTCGTTCAGGCCGCAGGAGGCCTCGACGGCGTTGGCCAGGTTCGTCAGCAGCTTGCCGTACTTGCCCGCCATGACGTCCGGGTCGGCCGTCGAGGAGAAGCCCGCGGCGGTCAGGTCGGCGGCGATCGCGTCGCTGACGTCGTCGGTGCCGGAGGGGTAGGTGCCGACGTCGAGCACGCCCGGGACGGGCGCCGAGGACGCGATCACCACCCCCGGCTCGTAGTACTCGGCCGGCAGGATCACCAGCACCGCCTGCACCCGGGAGAACCGGGCGGCGGCCATCCGCTCGTTGGCCACGCCGTTCTGCGCGCACGCGATCACGACGTCCGGGGCGCGCGCGGCGAGGGCGTCGAGGACCGGCTCGGTGTCCTGGGTCTTGGTCGCCAGCAGCGCGACGTCGCCGGGACGCCAGTCGACGTCGTCGACCGACCCGACGGCCGGGGTCCGGACCCTGCGGGAGCGCTCCGGGTCGTCGAGGCGCAACCCGTTCTCCCGGATCGCCTCCAGATGCCGGCCCCGGGCCACGAGGACGACGTCGCGTCCGGCCTCGGCCAGGCGGGCCCCGATCGTGCCGCCCACCGCACCCGCACCGATCACCACGTACCGCATGTCGATCACCCTGGCACGCGCCCCCGACACTCGCCGCCGAATCTTGTCGTCAGGGCGACGATTTACCGTCGTGACGACGGAGGACCGTCTTCGGCGCCTTCCCCCGCCAGGCGTCCTCGACCAGCTCGGCCAGCTGGTCGAGGTCGATCCTCGTCAGGTCGATGAGAATCGATCCGTACCCGTCGTAGTGCGGCGTGGTGTAGAACGCCGGGTCACCGGAGGAGAGCAGTGCCTCCTTCTCCTCCATCGGGCACGTGAGCATCAGCCCGCCCTCGGCCTCGGTGCGCAGCCGGGCGAAGCCCTTGCCCCGGACCTTCAGCGACGGGGTGCGGTAGGACGTCGACTCCTCGACCTCCGGCAACGCGCACCCGATCCGTACGACGTCGTCCCAGCTCGGCATGGGGCCATCCTGGCCGAGCCGTGCCCGCCTGTCGTGGACGAAACGGAGCCGTGCGCCGTAGCCCCTCTGTTCGTGGCGGCCCGCGACGGGCCGTGGGTTCTCAGCTCTCGGCCAGGTGCTCGGCCAGGAACGCGTCGACGGCCTCCTTGCCCGCCTCGACGTGGTCGGGTTCCTTCCACTTCTCGACCAGCGTCGCGCCCGGCGCGAGCTCGACGAGCCTGCGCGAGACCGGCTCGGGGTGGAATCGGTCGCCTCCCATCAGCACCAGCCACGGCGTCGTGAACCGCGCGAGGGCGGTGTCCGGGACGCTGAACAGGATCCCGCCGCCGTCGTACATGTTCGCGCGGAAGCCGGCCCAGTCCTGCTCGGTCGCCTCGGGGTGGTCGTCACGCTGCGCCTCGGCCCACTGGTCGAACATCTCGTGGAAGCGTTCCTGGTTCTCGTGGCGTCCGATCGGCTGCAGCGTGACCGCGGCCCGGATCCGCTGCGGCGCGGTGGCCAGCAGGCTCGCGGTGTAGGAGCCGCCGATGCACATCCCGAGCACCGCGAACTCGCCGATGTCGAGGTGGTCGAGCAGGGCGAGCTGGTCGGTCGTGTAGGTGGACCAGCCGTGGCTCGAATGCAGGTCGGCGCGCGACCCGCCGGCGTTGCGCTGGTCCATCGCGACGACCCGGTAGCGGTCGGAGAGGTGCTCGATCGGGTTCCAGGGAGCCTGGTCCCAGAAGTCGATCGCCGAGCGCATCCCTCCCGGGGCGATCAGGAGGATCGGGCAGCGTCCCTCTTCCTGGCTCGGCCCGTGCTCCTCGTAGTGGATCGTGACACCGGGGCGTTCGAACGTCGGCACCCGAGCGAGGCTACCGCGCTCAGACCACCCGGGCCGGGGTGCGCCGTTCGCTCTTGCGACGCGCCAGGATCGACACGCCGTACACCGCCAGCAGCAACCCCAGGATCATCGGGACGTACCAGCCGTCCCGGATCGTGTCGCCGAGCAGCGCGATGCCCACGATACCCGGCACGACCACCTCGGTGACCATGAACAGCGCGGTCACGGTGGACAGGTCACCCAGGCTCAGCGCGCGGGCGTAGTTGTAGAGCCCGGTGGCCCACATGCCGATCAGCACGTACACCAGCGGCTCGGTGAGCAACCCGACCAGGATGTTCTCCCCGGCCACGTGCATCGCCCGGACCGCGACCGCACCACCGCCCAGACCGAGCCCGGCCACGATCGCCGACGGCCACGGACGACTCACCCTGCGCAGCCCCACCGAGACGAGCAGCAGCGCGACCAGCGCACCGACCAGGATCAGCACGGTCGACGTCTCACCCGCCCGCGGCGCGACCCGGTCGCCGCCGGCGCTGCTGGCCACCAGGACCAGCCCGACGACGCTCGCGCCGATCGCGAGGCGGTGCACCGGGCGCAACCATTCGTTCTTGTAGTACCGGGCGTAGAGCGCGGTCATCGCGATGGACCCGGCGAGCGTGGCCTGCACCGCGAACACCGGGAGGTATCCCAGGGCGAGGACCGTGCAGGTCCAGGCCAGGGCGTCCATGCCGAGACCGGCGAGGAAGCGCGGCCGGGTCATGATCGAGCGGGTGCGCCGGGCCTGGCCGGCGGCGTCGGCCTGCAGGATCGCGGCGACACTGTTGAAGACCATCGCGACCAGCGCGAAAGCCATCCCGATCAGCACCGGCGGGTCCTACCGGTGAGGGAATCGGGCGTCGTCGCGATGTGCACGACCCCGATTCTCGCCGACCGGCTCAGACGCCGGCCGGGCGGGCGGGGCGCGACGGCCCGGGCTGGGCCGGGATCCGCCCGCCCATCGGCGGGACTGGCGCCTGCGGGCTGATCTCGAAGAAACCACTCATCAGGCCGACGCTCGGGTTCTCCCCGCGCTCGGCGGCGGTCCGCCAGGGGCTCTCTCCGGTGAGCCCGCTGCGGCGGTCGAGCAGCGCCCGGCGCGGCCGCTCGGTGATGGCGAGGACGACCAGGGTCGTCGCGACCCCCACCAACAGCGGTCCCCCGACCACCAGCACCGGCCATCCGAATGCCAGATAGGCGACCAGCAACGCGCATGCCGCCATCCCGATGACCACCCCTGCCAACCGCGCCACCGCGGACCCCCTTCTCCCCAGCTCAGAGCACCACTTCTAGCACGCGTGGCAGGCCGGACACGGCTCACGTCACCCCGCCGTGGTCATACCGTTGCCCGATCGAGAAGTGGGGCCGGGCCGGCGTGGGGGCTCCCCGTCCCCGCCGGCCCGGCGGCATGCATAATCCCGGCCGGTGGGCGGTTACCAGCAGGGGGGGGTGTGTGGCGGCCCACGGGGGGATGCGGTATCGCCTTACGGCGCAACGGGTGCCGGAGTCGGCGATCCTGCCGGTGGCGTACCCGCGGCCGGGGCCCCCGTACCCGGGGTCGCGCCCGTCCCGGGAGTCGTGCCCGTACCCGGGGTCGTGCCCGTACCCGGGGTCGTGCCCGTACCCGGGGTCGCGCCCGTACCCGGGGTCGCGCCCGTCCCGGCAGTCGGGCCGGCACCCGCCGTCGGGCCCGTGACCGGTGTGGTGCCCGCACCCGGCGTCTCGTCCGGAACCGGCGTGGTGCCCGTTCCCGGGGTCGTCGCAGGCCCGGTGTTCGGTGTCGTCCCGGTGCTCGGCGTCGTTCCCGCACCGGTCCCGCTGCCCGTGGGCCCGGCGCACGGTCGCGCGACCGCCCCCCGCTCTGCCGCGCCCGGCGCGGCCTCGGTGGCCTCCACCG
>JAKDNL010000930.1 GCA_030451825.1 Pseudonocardia sp.
GTGGCCGAGCGCTGCATCGGGGGTCCCTCGTTCCGCGGGAGCCCGGAGGGCGGAGTGTCGACCGCCGGTCCGGCGGCGGCCCCGGTATCGGGCACCGCGGCCGGGCCGGGCGGGGGCGGCTGGCGCCAGTGGTGGCGTCCGCTGACCGGGACGGTCTGGGTGCCCGACCAGCTTCCCTCGGGCAGCTCGGTCAACAGCGACGGCGGGACGAGCACGACGGCCGTGGTTCCGTTCGGCATCCGATGATCGAGCGAGACCCGCAGCCCGTGTCGCTCGGCCAGCCTGCGGACCACGGCCAGGCCCATGTGCCGCACCGCGACGTCATCGAGGCGCTGCGAGTGGGAGAGCCGGTCGTTGAGCTCGGTGAGGCGGTCCTCGGGGAGACCGATCCCGTCGTCCTCGATCCGGACCAGGACGCTGCCCTGCTCGGTGAGGTGCCCGCTGACCCGCACGTCCGCGTTCGGCGGGGAGTGCTGGGTGGCGTTGTCGAGGAGCTCGGTGATCACCCGGCTCAGGTCGTTCGCGGCGAACCCCACGACGCCCAGCGACGCCATCCGCCCGATGCTGACCTTGGCGTACTGGTCGATCGAGGACATCGCCGCACGCGCGGTGTCGAGGACGGAGATGGTGGCGTCGCTGTCCTCGTCGGCGTCGTGGTCGACCAGGACGCGCAGGTTCTCGGCGTTGCGCCGGAGCCGCGCGGCAAGGTTGTCCAGCCGGTAGAGCTGGTCGAGCCGGTGGCTGTCGTCCTCGCCTCGTTCCATCGTCTCGAGGTTGGACAGCAGCGTGTCGATGAGGTTGAGGTCGCGGAGCGCGATGCTCGCGCAGACGTCCATCAGCGGCCGGTCCGGGTCGGCCCTGAACGGGGCGGCGGCCGGGGCGCTCGGCGTGCCGGGAAGGTTCGACATGCCGGAACCCGGCGCACCGGATGCGCCCGGGGCGGCCTCGATGGCCCACAGCGGGGCCTGGTGCCGCTGCGGGTCGAGCAGGTGTGCCGCTGCCACGCGTGAGCGATCCAGCAACACGCGTGATCGATCGAAGAGCTCTCGAGCGCGTGCGCGCGTCGCCATGCGCCTCACCTTTGGTAGTCACTGTGTGTATTCGGCCGGTCCTTCTGGAGCGCCTGCGCCATGGAATCAGAGCGGCCGGAGAATGTCGACACCGAGCGTCTTGCTCCATTTGGCCTATTGCGCTGGGCCGTCTGGTTAGCTACGGCGGCCGTTCGGCCGTTCGCCGCGCCGGCTGCGGCCCACTGGCGGAGCGGTGCGGCTGGGCCGCACTTTCCTTCGACGTGCACATCGGCCTCGGCCAGGGTGTTCGAGGCGAACCAGCGGTAGGAGTACAAGATCGACCGCATTCGCACCGGGGGACCCGTGTCGCTGTCCTTGATTTCCGGGAATCGCACAGCGCTCCCCGATGTGAGTCATTCGTGGAACGAGATCCGGTGAACACCGTCCGCCAATACTTTGTTCGAGGCTGTCGTGACTGTTCATTCCTGCAGTTCAGCTCCTCTCCCGTGGATCACGGGCTGGCACGACTCGCAGAACCTCCGCGACCCATCCGCCGACCCGGTGATGATCCGCACTTTCGGAGTGGAGGCGACACCGGATGTCGCTTCCACTCCGCGAGAGTGGATCACTCTAGTACGGCAGCCGCACTTTCCAGTTGATCATCCCGACGACACGGTTGATCA
>JAKDNL010000931.1 GCA_030451825.1 Pseudonocardia sp.
CGCCCCGGCCGAGGAGTCGTCCGAACCGGTGGTGGCCGAGGAGCCGGCGTCGCGACGCCCGCTCACCGGCGGCGGGGACTCCGGCGCCGACCCGGTGCGACCGACCCCGGACCGGGTCCCGGAGCAGCGGGCGCCACGGCCGACCGAGCGGAGCGAGCCGAGCACCGTCGAGAGCACCGAGACCTCGACCGAGTCGACGGACACGACGACCGCGAGTGCCGAGCCCGGCTCGGACGGCTAGCGGGAGCGGCCGTTGCGGGAGGCCGCGAGCAACCGGCGAACCGATCCGGCCGGGCCGGGCCGGGCGAAGTACCAGCCCTGGCCGACGTCGCATCCCAGCGCATGGAGCCGGTCGGCCTGCTCGGCGGTCTCGACGGACTCGGCGACGACGGTCAGGCCGAGCGTGTGCGCCAGATCGATCAGCGCGGCGATCACGACGGGACTGTCGAGGTCCCTGCCGGACGGTGAACCGTCCGGGAGGGACCCGTCGCTCACGACGAAGGAGCCCGCCAGCTTGATGACGTCCACCGGCAGGCGGTGGAGGTAGGCGAGGTTCGAGTAGCCGGTGCCGAAGTCGTCGATCGCGATGGACACGCCCATGCCGGACAGCGCGTGCAGCGCCTCGAGCGGCCCGCCGCTCGCCGACATCACGTCGCTCTCGGTCAGCTCCAGCTGCAGCGAACCGGCCGGCCAGCCGGTCTCGCGCAGGGTCCGGGCGATCTGCTCGACGATGTCGGGCTGTCGCATCTGCCGGCCCGCGACGTTGACGCTGAGCCGGAAGTGGGGGTCCGGATCGTGGTCCTGCCAGGCCGTCGCCCGGAGGCAGGCCTCCTGTAGGATGTGCCGTCCCAACGGGACGATCATGCCGGTCTGTTCGGCGAGCGGGATGAACGTGTCCGGGCCGAGGCGCTCGCCGTCCGGGAGCTGCCACCGGACCAGGGCCTCGACGCCGACGACCCGACGGTCGGACAGACGCACCAGCGGCTGGTAGTCCACCTCGAACTCGCCGCCGTCCAACGCGGCGGGCATCCGCCCGGACAGCTCGAACATGGCCACGTCGTTGCGGTGGCGTGCGGAGTCGAAGACCGCGAACCGGTCTCCGCCGTCCTGCTTGGCCCAGTACATCGTGGTGTCGGCGGCCTTCATCAGCTCCGCGCTGCAGCGGCACTCGCCGTCGTCCTGGTCGCATGGGTCGCGGCGGCCCGCGACCAGCCCGGCACTGGCGGAGATGCAGATCTCGCGTCCGTACACCAGCACGGGAGTGCGGATGACCTCCAGAGCCGTCCGGGCGACGGGGATCAGGTCATCGACGCCGGCCCCGCCCTCGACCAGCACGACGAACTCGTCACCGCCGGTCCGTGCGACGACGTGACCGTCGGCGCCGAGCGCGCGCTGCAGGCCGTCGGAGATGGTCCGGAGCAGCTGGTCGCCCACGTCGTGGCCGAGCGTGTCGTTGACCCGTTTGAAGCCGTCCAGGTCGAGGTAGCAGACCCCGGGATGGTCGGCGCCGGGCCGGGCCGGGGGTGCGGGATCGTGCAGCGCGGCGGTCAGACGCCGGAAGAGCAACGCGCGGTTCGGAAGCCCGGTCAGCGGGTCGTGGTCGGCCTGGTGCCGCAGCCGGACCTGCAGCTCGTGCCGCTCGGTCACGTCCTCGACCATCGCGACGAGGTAGAGCGGCGTGCTGTCCGGGGCG
>JAKDNL010000932.1 GCA_030451825.1 Pseudonocardia sp.
GGGCGGCGGTGGCGGGTCCGCGATCGCCTTTTGCGCGACCTCCTGCATGTAGCTCACGTCCGGATCCGCCGTGTTGAAATGGCCGTCTTCGGCGTTCGGGTCCGGCAGCGTCGGGTCGAAGGCGATGCTCTCCAGGCGGAACCCGTCGTCGGCCAGCACGGCGAGCGCCGGCAGCACCTGCTGGGGCATGTCGGTGTAGACGGTGTCCTTCGTCGCGGCCGCGATCGCCTGGAAGCGAGTCAGCAGCTCGGCCGGGCTCTTCTCGTTGACCACCGCCTGGATGAGGCAGCGTTGGCGGCCCATCCGCTGGTAGTCGGTGCCGTTGCGGCGCGAGCGCGCGAACCAGAGCGCCTCGGTGCCGTCGAGGTTCTGGATGCCGGGCTGGATGTAGCCGTCCGGCTCGACGTAGGTGCCGCCCGCGGTGACGCCGCCGATCGGGATCGGCTCCGAGCCGACGTTCACCGTCACCCCGCCGACCGCGTCGATCATCGATGAGAACCCGGCCATGTTGACCTCGATGTAGTAGTCGATCGGCAGGCCGGTCATGTACGAGATCGTCGACTGCAGCAGGTTGACCCCGGGGTACGGCGTCGGGCCGGTCGGCGCGAGCTTCGGTTCCCGCTCGCCGTAGGCGTAGACGGCGTTGAGCAGGTAGTCCCCGGACAGCGGCTCCGACGGGTCGTGGAAGCCCTCCGGGAACTCCTCGGCCATCGCCGAGCCCGGCGGGAACTGGGCGCGCTGGATGTTGCGGGGCAGGCTGAGCAGCGTGGTCCGGCCCGTGTTCGTGTCGATGCTGGCCAACATCATCGAGTCGGTCCGGGTGCCGGTGCGGTCCGGCCCGGCGTCGCTGCCCAGCAGCAGGACGTTCAGACGCGGTTTGCCCAGCACCGCCGTGCCGCCGCTCTTGAACAACGAGTTCAGCAGGTTGCGCTGGGAGTTGAGGAGCTCGACGCCGTAGCCGAACGGGACAGCCACGGTGAGACACAGCAGAGCAGCCGTGCCGGTGCCGATGATCTTCTTGCTCAGGTTCAAGCTGCGCGGCCGGGCCAGCGCGTAGGTGCGGGCGACGACCGCGATCCAGCCGATGCCACCGGCGATCAGCGCGATCGCCAGCGCGGTCAGGGCGCTGGTGGACAGCAGGTTCTGCAGCAGGGTGGACCGGCGCACGGCCAGTACCAGCACGACGAGCGCGACCACGATGGTCAGCAGCACACCCAGGATCAGCCCGCCGGTGCGCCGCCTGCGCATCGCGAGGTGGCCGCTGCCCGGCAGCACGGTGGAGGCCGCGGTCAGCCCGAGCGCGGCGCCCAGCGACGATCGGGCGGGGTCCGGCTGCCCTCGTCGGGAAGAGCGGTCCGAGGCCTTCGTGCCGGCCGCCTTCCCGGGTCGCTTGCCGGCCCACCCGGTGGCGCGAGCACCCGCGGGTCGTGGCGTGGCGACGGTGGTGGACTCCACGGAACCGGAACCGGAACCGGAACCGGAACCGGAACCGGAACCGGACGGCTCGCGGACGGCTCGCGTGGCGTCCGCGCTCCCGGGCACGATCGGGATCTCGCCGCTGAGCCGGGCGGCGCGGTCGCGCACGTCCGGCGGACCGTCCGGGCCGGAGGCCTGACGGCGGCGGTGCTCCGCGGCGGTGTCCGGGCGACCGGGCAGGTCGTCCACACTCCCGACGCGCCGATCATGCACGCC
>JAKDNL010000933.1 GCA_030451825.1 Pseudonocardia sp.
CTCGATGACGGCACCGATACCGGGTCGTGGAGTTCGGCGGTCGGTGCGCGGGTGACCGGGTGGCGGGCGGCGTGTGAGTGCGGGTGGCGGGGTGAGCAGTTCTACCCGCGGGCGGAGTGGCCGACCGATCTCGGGGTGGCGCCGGCGGCGGTGGACGGGTTCGACGAGGGTGGCGGGTGTTTCGCCGAGTGGGAGGCGCACCTGGCGGGCGCGGTGCCCGAGCTGGCTGTGCACGACCTGACTCGGGCGATCGCCCGCGCGCAGGAGCGGCTGCCGGAGGCGGTGGGGCGGGCCCGCGCGGCGGGGGCGTCCTGGACGAGGATCGGTGCGGCGGCCGGGATGACCCGCCAGTCCGCCCACGAGCGCTGGGGCTGATCCGTGACCACTGTGCTGGTGCCCGACCTCAGATGACGTTCTCAGCCGTGGTCGAGCAGGAACTGGTTGTGCCGGTCGTGTTCGTCTGCGTCGAGGCGGTCGATGATCGCGCTGGCGGTCAGGTGGGCAGTCCAGGCCTGTTCGCGGCCGTGTTCGAGGTCGGCGCGGTCCCGGTCGGCGACCGCGCCGGGGTGCCCGTCGGCGACCGGATCGTAGGTACTGACCGCGACCTGCTCGATGATCTCGGCGCCGTCGGCGAGGGCGCCACGGGCCTCCACGGCGTCGTCGGCCGCGTGCTCGAGTACCTGATACGGAACGCCGCCGACCACGCCGTCGACGATCCGGGTGTGGGTGGCGTTGAGGGTGGCCTCGGCGTTGGTCACTACCCAGCGGGCATCGGCGATCGCCCGGGCCAGGGGCGCACCGTGCGGAGTCGGGTGATACCCAGGTGGGAACGGCATAGCCCGAGATACTAGGGATGGCCCCGCCGGTGGCGGTGCCAGCCAACCTGCACCGGGCCGGGCGCGCTGGCGAGTGCACCGCGGGCCCACGGCCACCGGCACGCGATGCATCAGGGTGATGTCCGCGTGGTCGGGATTGGGTGGATGAGCCCACGGGGCTCGGGTGTGGTGGCGCTGTCACCTCGGGGCGGTGGGCGCCAGGCCGGTCTCCTCGGCGAGGAGCTGCGCGGCGAGGTCGCGGAACCGCGCTGCGGTGGTGTCCGGGTCGCGACCCGGGGCCAGGGCCGCGGTCAGCTCGGGTAGCGGCCAGGTGATGGTGACGCCGTGGCGGGCGAGGTGGAGCCCGACGGCGCGGATGTGGTGCCGGTCGCCGGTGTCGAGCCAGGCGTAGGCGAGGAGCTGCCAGAGCCACCGGCCGACCCGGTGCGGGTCCCGGGCCGCGGCGATGGTCTTGACGTCGAGGAGCGTGGTCGCGCCGTGGTTGGTCGGGTCGGGTGGGGTGAGGAGGTCGCCGTCGGCCCAGTGTTCGACGAACACCGGGCCGGGTGTGCCGCCAGCCAGGTGGGCGAGGGTGCCGGTGGTGTCGGCCCGGGCGGTGAGCTCGACGAGCTCGGCGACCTGGTCGTCGGGGACGGCGGCGAGCAGCGTGTCGATGGTCGTGGCGGGGTCGGCCCAGCGGGCGGCAGCCGCGGCGGGGAGTCGGCCGCCGCGGTAGGCGGATTCGAGGTCGGTGAGCACGACGCACGCGCGGGCGAGGACGGCCTCGGCGCCGCGGGTCCCGGCCCGGCCGGGTGGTGCGTGCGCGGCGAGGTAGGCGACCAGGCGGCGGGCGAGGTCGGTGACGAGGTCCGGG
>JAKDNL010000353.1 GCA_030451825.1 Pseudonocardia sp.
CAGCGCGGCCCGCACGTCTGCGATCACTCTCCATGGCCGTTCCCGGCGCACCCGTCCGCACCCACGACCTGACCGGCGAGACCGTCCTCGCCCTGCACGCCCATCCCGACGACGAGGCGATCTTCACCGGCATCACGCTGCGCCGCCTCGCCGACGCCGGCGCCCGCGTCGTGCTGGTGATGGCCACCGGCGGTGAGCTGGGCGGGTCCCGCCTCCCGCTCTCCGACGGCGAGACCGTCGCCGCCCGACGACGGCGCGAGCTGGAGCTCTCCGCCGAGCTGCTCGGCGTCGCCCGGCTGGTCCTGCTCGGGCATCGCGACTCCGGCCTGCCCGGCGGCCCGGACGAGTCGCACGCCGCTGCCCTGGCCGGGGCCGACCCGCTGGCGCTGGGCCGACGCGTCGCCGAGCTGGCCGACGCCGAGGGCGCCGCGACCCTGGTCTACGACGACGACGCCGGCATCTACGGCCACCCCGACCACCGCGTCGCGCACGCCGTCGGCGCCACCGCGGCATCGCTGTCCGGCGCCACCGGCTACCGGATGACCGTCGACCGGGAGCACCTGCACCTGTCCGCCCGCGACCGGCACCTGGTGCACGGCGCCGCGCGCGCCGCCGACGTCGCATTCGGCCGGGTCACCGCCGAGATCGCGACGGCCGTCGCCGGCTCGGCCGCGGAGATCGTCGTCAAGCGGTCGGCGATGCTGGCCCACGCCAGCCAGATCGCCCCGGAGGCGGTCCCGGACGACGCGTTCGCCGCCACCTACGGTTACGAGTGGTTCCTGCGCGACGCCGGTGCGATAAGAACGGGAGCACTCGACGTCCTGGGCAATGCGCACCTGCTCGCGGGGTCGCCCCGGCGCCCCGCACGGCCCGCGTCCGCCATGACAGCGTAGGACGAGGATGGCACCGTAGGACGAGGACGTAGGCTCGTCGGGTGTCCGCGACGTTGACCAGCCCACCCGCGCCGCCGTCGCCGACCCGGTCCCGGGCAGCAGTGTGGGGGCTGCGGCTGGCGGTCTGGCTGCTCGCCGCCGGTGCCGGTGCGCTGCTCTACGCGAGCTTCCCGCCGCGCACGCTGTGGTGGCTCGCGCTGCCGGCGTTCGCCCTGTTCGGGATGCTCCTGCACGGGGCGGGGCCACGGCGCGGGTTCGGGCTCGGGATGCTGTTCGGGATCGGTTTCCTGCTGCCGCTGCTGAGCTGGACCGGGTTCTTCGTCGGGCCCCTGCCGTGGGTCGCGCTCGTGGTGTTCGAGTCGCTGTTCCTGGGTCTGGCCGGGGCCGGGATGGCGCTGGTGTCGCGGTTCCGGGCCGGGTGGGCGTCGGCGCTGTGGCCGGTGTGGGCCGCCGCGGTGTGGGTCGGCGCGGAGGCACTGCGCGGACGGGTCCCGTTCGGCGGGCTGCCATGGGGGCGCGTCGGGTTCGGCCAGCCGGACGCGCCGACGCTGCCGCTGGTCGCGCTCGGAGGGGTGCCGCTGCTCTCGTTCGCGACGGTCCTGGCCGGCCTGGCGCTGGGCGAGCTGCTCCGCGTGACGGTGCTCGCCCGTCTGACCCGCCGGACCGCATCGGCCCCCCGCACCACATCGGACGGTGCCGCCGGGGCGGCGGGACGGCCGTCTCCGCGCCGGGCCGTCGTGCCGGCGCTGCTCGTCGTGCTCGTCCTCGTCGCCGGGCCGCTGGCCGGGCTCGTCCCGCCGCAGGCCGGACCACCCCAGCAAACGGTCACCGTCGCCGCGATCCAGGGCAACGTCCCGCGGCTGGGCCTGGAGTTCAACGCCCAGCGGCGCGCCGTGCTCGACAATCACGTCCGCGAGACCGAGCGGCTCGCCGCCGACGTCGCCGCCGGCCGGATGCCCCAGCCCGACATCGTGATCTGGCCGGAGAACTCCTCCGACATCGACCCGCTGCGCAACGCGGACGCCGCCGCAGTGATCGACCAGGCCGCCACCGCCATCAAGGCGCCGATCCTGGTCGGCGCCGTGCTCGTCAACGGCAACCGGACCACCAGCAACGCTGCGCTGATCTGGCAGGCCGGGCAGGGCGTCGTCGCCCGCACCGACAAGCGGCGGATCCAGCCCTTCGGCGAGTACATGCCGTGGCGCTCGTTCTTCCGGCTGTTCTCCTCCTACGTCGACCGGGCCGGAAACTTCGTACCCGGCGCCGGCACCGGCGTCGTGCCGATGGCCGGCGTCGCGGTGGGTGTCGCGATCTGCTGGGAGATCGCGTTCGACGACCTCGTCGGCGACAGCGTCGACGCCGGCGCGCAGATCCTGGCGGTCCCCAGCAACAACGCCACGTTCGGGCTGACCGAGATGACCTTCCAGCAGCTGGCGATGTCGCGGGTCCGGGCCGTCGAGCACGACCGCCCGGTCGTCGTCGCGACCACCAGCGGGGTCAGCGCGATGATCCGCCCGGACGGCACGGTCACGCGCTCCACCGGCCAGTTCGTGCCCGGTGTTCTGGTCGATCGCATCCCCCTGAAGGGGACCAGTACGCTGTCCGGAAACCTGAGATCGATTCCAGAATGGACGCTCACGGCCATCGGTGTTCTGGCGGTTGCGTTCGCACTCGGGGCGTCGTGGCGGCGGTCGGACCACGCGGGCGTAAGGTCGTCGGGCGCGGCTCGGCGGAACGGGCGCGGGCACGACAGCGGCGCTGCGGAACGCGAATGAGCACGAGCATTACGGAACGAGCACGAGCACAGTGGCGTGCCGCGGGAGAGGACGAGGATGGCTGAACCCCCGGGTCCGGTCCTGGTGGTGATCCCGACCTACGAGGAACGGGAGAACCTCGGCCCGGCGCTGGCACGCCTGCACGCCACCGTGCCCGAGGCCGACGTGCTCGTGGTCGACGACGCGAGCCCGGATGGCACCGGTGACCTGGCCGACGAGTTCGCCGCCGCCGACGACCGGGTCCGGGTGCTGCACCGCACCGGCAAGTCCGGACTCGGCGCCGCCTACCTCGCCGGCTTCGCGCACGCCCTGCGCGGTGAGCACCAGGTCGTCGTCGAGATGGACGCCGACGGCTCGCACGCGCCGGAGGACCTGCCCGCGCTGCTGCACGCCCTCGACGACGCCGACCTCGTCCTCGGCTCGCGCTACGTGCCCGGCGGGCGCGTGGTGAACTGGCCGTGGCACCGCCAGATGCTCTCCCGCGGCGGCAACCTCTACTCGCGCCTCGCGCTCGGCGCGCCGATCAGCGACATCACCGGCGGCTACCGCGTCTACCGCCGCGAGGTGCTCGAGGAGCTGCACCTCGACAGCGTCGCCTCGCAGGGGTACTGCTTCCAGGTCGACATGGCCTGGCGCGCGGTGCAGTGCGGCTTCCGGGTCCGCGAGGTGCCGATCACGTTCACCGAACGCGAGCGCGGCACGTCGAAGATGAACTCCTCGATCGTCGGCGAGGCACTCTGGCGGGTCACCTGCTGGGGCGTGTCGCAACGCTTCGGCCACCGCCACCTGCCGCCGGACCCGATCGACCCGATCGCCGACGGCCCCGTGCGCGCCTGACCGCGCACGACCTCAGATGGCGGCCAGCTCGCCGACCAGGTCGTCGAGGCCGAGCGAGCCCTGCGAGAGCGCGGTCATGTGCCAGGCCTTGAGGTCGAACTCCTCGCCCCGGCCGGCGTGCGCCCGCCGGGCCGCGTTCCGCCCGGTCAGCCACGCCCGCTCGCCGAGCTTGTAGCCGATCGCCTGACCGGGCCCGCCCAGGTAGCGCAGCAGCTCGCTGTCGGCCAGCGCGTCCCCGCCGCCGACGTGGCGGCCGAAGAACTCCCGTCCCAGCTCCGGGGTCCAGCGCAGGCCGGCGCCGACCGGGGAGTCGTCCGGGATCGGCAGCGACAGGTGCATCCCGATGTCGATCACGACCCGGACGGCGCGCAGCATCTGCCCGTTCAGGTATCCCATCCGCGAGCCCGGGTCGGTGTGGTAGCCGAGCTCGTCCATCAGCAGCTCCGCGTAGAGCGCCCAGCCCTCCAGGTTCGCGCTCACCGACCCGACGTTGGCCTGGTACGACGACAGCTCCGCCGATCGGTACGCCCACTGCGCCATCTGCAGGTGATGGCCGGGGACGCCCTCGTGGTACCAGGTGCTGATCAGGTCCCACATCGGGTAGCGGTCGTCCGGGGTCATCGGCAGCCAGGTCCGGCCCGGGCGGGAGAAGTCCAGCGTCGGCGGCGTGTAGTAGGGCGCCGCGGCGCTGCCGGCCGGGGCCAGACGGGCCTCGACCCGGCGGATCGGCTCGGCCAGGTCGAAGTGCGTGCTGCCCAGGTCGGCGATCGTGTCGTCCATCATCGCCTGCAGGCGCTTGCGCGCCACCTCCGCACCGGCGACGACGTCGCCGTGCGTGTCCAGGTACGCCATCGCCTCCGCGGCGGTCGCGCCCGGCTTGACCCGCTCGGCCTCGGCCGCCATCTCCTCGCGCAGCCGGCGGAACTCCGACCAGCCCCAGGCGTAGACGTCATCGGTGTCGATGTCGGCGCCGTTCCAGAAGCGCGACGCGAGGCGGTAGCGCTCGGCCCCGACGCCGTCCGGGGTGCCCTCGGTGCGGGGCAGGTAGTCGGTGCGCAGCCAGTCCCGCAGCTCGGCGAGCGCGCCGGTGGCCTGCGGCGCCGCGGCGTCGAGCTCGGCACGGACGGCCCCACTGACCGGGGCGTCGCCGCCGGTGGCGTTCTCGGTCGTGGCGTTCTCGGCGAAGGAGGCGAACCAGCCGCGGCCCCCGGCGTCGCGCACCCACTCGTCGATCTGGTCGGCGACGCGGCGCACCTGCCGCGGCGCGGCGTGCAGGCCCCGCCGGTCGCCCTCGGCGAGGGTCTCCCGGTACTCGCGCATCGCCTGCGGCACCCTGCTCATCCGGCCGGCCACGTTCGCCCAGTCCTGCTCGGTCGCCACCGGCATCAGCGTGAACGCCAGGCGCACCCCCTGGACCGGGCCGAACAGCTCCTGGACCTGACGCAGGTGCTCCCCGGAGGCCGACACGTCCAGCCCGGTCCGCAGCCGTTCGGAGAGCAGTCGCGCGCACCGGCGCTCGTCGGGGTCCGTGGGTGCGCTGTCGCCGGTGAGCGCGGCGAGCCGGTCCAGGGTGTCGCGATCCAGGGCGTCGATGGCGTCCTGACCAGCGGGGGAGAGGTCGGGGAGCCGGTCCTGCCCGTCGGTGTGGCCCAGCTCGCCGGCCAGGACCGGGTCCAGCTCGGCGAGGCGTAAGACGTGGTCGTCGGCGAGGTCCCGGACGGCGCGTCCGGAGTTCTGATCGAGGGTGTCGGACATGGGGGCCATCATGCCTGCAGCGGTGATCGCCTTCGCACGCGACGAAGCCGGGCCCCTTCGCAGGTGGCCCGGCTTCGTGGTGTCCGGCGCGGCGGTCGGACGTGGTGGTGCGGTGCGTCAGGCGATCTCGGCGCGGCGCTCACGCAGCAACTCGAGGCGCTCGTTGAGCAGCTCCTCCAGCTCCGCGATGGAGCGGCGCTCGAGCAGCATGTCCCAGTGCGTGCGCGGCGGCTTGGCCTTCTTCGCCTCCGGCTCGTTGCCGTCGGCGCGCTTGCCGACGCCGCCCTGCGGGGACTCCCAGGTCGCCGGCGGCTCCGCGTCGTTGGCGAACGGGACCTCGAACTCGAAACCCGCCTCGGACACATAGCGCACCATCTGCCGCGGCGCCAGGTCGTGGTTACGATCGGTCTCGTAGCTGACAGCCCCGAGCCGGCTTCCACGCAGTACGCGGTCGGCCATGTGTCACCCTCCAGTGCGGTGTACGAGGGCAAACCCTCGACGGTTACTTCGCCGCCACCAGGTGTAACGTTCGTGCCGTTACTCTCATTCCTGGTGACCGGCCCGGGATGCTCCCGCTGGTTGGTACCCAGCGGTAACCATCCCTGGCCCGACGAGCCAGTGTTCCCTATTCGGGCCTATTGCACACGCTGATGTGACGTGTCAGCCGTCTGTGACTTAGCTCACCTCAGGTTGGTGCAGTGTTCACAGGGCGGGGTTCACAGGGCGGACCGGGGCCCGGACCGGGAGCACCGCGGCGAGGCCGACGGCGAGCACGAGCACGATGCCGACGGTGCCCGCCCGGTCCGAGGCGAACAGATAGGTGAACAACCCGATCAGGGCCGGCGCCAGGAACGACACGGCCCGCCCGGTGGTGGCGTAGAGCCCGAACAGCTGGCCCTCCTGCCCGGGCGGGCACAGCCGGTTCATGTACGAGCGTGACGACGCCTGCGCCGGGCCGACGAACAGCCCCAGGACCAGCCCGAACACCCAGAACGCGGTCGGCCCGGAGACGAACAGCAGGATGATCCCGACGACGACCAGCCCCGCCAGCGAGCCGACGACGACCGCCTTGGGACCCACCCGGTCGTCGAGCCAGCCGCCGGCCAGCGCGCCCAGCGCGGACACCACGTTGATCACCACGCCGAAGATCAGCACGGTGCCGGCGTCCATCCCGTAGACGGTCACCGCGATCACGCCGCCGAACGCGAACACGGCGTTGAGGCCGTCCCGGTAGAGCGCGCTGGCGCCCAGGAAATAGACCGTGTGCGGGTCGCGCCGGTAGAGCGCGCGCAGGTCGGCGATCAGCTTGCGGTAGGAGCCGACGACGCCGAGCCGCCGCCGGGCCCCGGTCGGCGGGGTCTCGGGCAGCGAGACGAACATCGGGATCGCGAACACCGCGAACCAGACGGCGGCCACCAGCGTGACCACCCGGATGTTGATCCCGCCCTCGGTGCCCAGGCCGAGCGCGCCGCCGTCGCCGGCGATCAGCCCGACGTAGACGATCAGCAACAGCACGATCCCGCCGAAGTAGCCCATGGACCAGCCGAAGCCCGACACACGACCGACGTTGGACGGGGTCGAGACCTGCGAGAGCAGCGCGAAGTAGGACACCTGGGCCAGCTCGAAGAAGATCGAGGCCAGGCCGAGCAGGAGCAGGCCCAGCCACAGGTAGTGGTAGTCGTCGCGGACGAAGAACATCAGGGCCATGGCCACCACCACGGCCGCGGTCCACACCCCGGTCGAGCGCAGCCGGTGACCGGCCCGATCCGCACTCTGCCCGATCACCGGCGCCATCAGCGCGATCAGCAGGCCGGCCGCGGCGGTGGACCAGCTCAGCCAGCTGTTCACGCTGATCGTGCCCGGCAGGTCGGCACCGACCGAGCCGGTCAGGTACACCGAGAACACGAACGTCAGGATGATCGTGGTGAACGCCGAGGAACCCCAGTCCCACAGGCCCCAGGTCACCACCTGCCCGCGGGGGGGGGCGGGCTGCGTGGCCGGGGGAGCGGCGGCGGGACTGGTCACGGGGCGAGCCTAGCGACGCGCAACGACG
>JAKDNL010000354.1 GCA_030451825.1 Pseudonocardia sp.
AGCTCTCGCTCACCGGGAGGGAGGCAGGGGGCTCGGGGCACGGGCCGGGCGGCGCGTCCGACCCTTGTGCGATCTCCGCTGGGCCTACGCTGCCCTCGTGTCTCGGGAGTCTGTCCAGTTCAGTCACACGCCGTCCACGCTGTACATGGTCAAACAGCTGGAGCTGGCGATCCGCGCGGTGCTCGACGACGTGCTGCGTCCGCACGGCATCACCGCGCCGCAGTACACGGCGCTCACCGCGCTGGCGGCGCGCGACGGGTTGACCTCGGCTCAGCTGGCCCGTCGCTCGTTCGTCACCCCGCAGACCATGCACGAACAGGTGATCGCCCTGGAACGGGCGGGGCTGGTCGCCCGGGAGAAGGACGAGACGAACCGCCGCATCCTGCTGATCCACCTGACGCCGCTCGGCCGGGAGCGGATGCGGGCCTGCGCCGGGGTCGTCGCCGAGCTGGAGGGGGTGGTCGAGGGCGTGATGAGCACCGAGGAGCTGGACCAGTTCCGGGACCGCCTGGAGCGAGCCCACCAGGCCGTCGCGCCGGTGGCCCGCGCCGGCGCGGCCCCGTCGGCCGGACGCGGAGTTGCGGGGATGACCGAAACCGGGTAATCATCAGGGAACCTGATACTGAGAGAGGTCGCCCGATGACCGCTGCCCGCACCGCCGGCGAGTTCGATACCGTCCGCGTCGAGATCGACGACGACGGGATCGGCTGGCTGTTCTTCGCCCGTCCCGACAAGCGCAACGCGATGAGCCCGACGCTGAACCGGGAGATGATCGCGGCGCTGGAGATCCTGGAGGCCGACGACGGCGTCCGCGCCGTCGTCCTCACCGGTGACGGTGACGCGTGGTCGGCCGGGATGGACCTGAAGGAGTACTTCCGCGAGGTCGACGCCGGCCCGCCGCACGTCGAGGTCCGGGCCCGCCGCGACTCCGCCGAGTGGCAGTGGCGCCGCCTGATCCACTTCTCGAAGCCGACGATCGCGATGGTCAACGGCTGGTGCTTCGGCGGCGCGTTCACCCCGCTGGTGTGCTGCGACCTGGCGATCGCCGCCGACGAGGCGACGTTCGGGCTCTCCGAGGTGAACTGGGGCATCCCGCCCGGCGGGCTGGTCAGCCGCGCGCTGGCCGAGACCGTCCCGTCCCGCGACGCCCTGTGGTTCATCATGACCGGCGAGACGTTCGACGGCCGCCGCGCCGCCGACATGCGTCTGGTCAACGAGTCGGTCCCGGTCCAGCGGCTGCGCGAGCGGACCGTCGAGGTGGCCGGCAAGCTCGCCGGGATGAACACGCACGTGCTGCGCGCGGCGAAGGTCGGGTTCAAGAAGGCGAAGGCACTGTCCTGGGACGAGGCCGAGGAGTACCTCTACGCCAAGCTCGACGCCACGACCGGGCACGACCCGGAGCGCGGCAAGGAGCTGGGCCTGAGCCAGTTCCTCGACGACAAGACCCTGCGCCCGGGGCTGGGCGCCTACGAACGGAGCTGACCGTGCGCGACCAGGGACTGGGATCGTGGCTGCACCGGCGGGCCCGGACCTGCGCGGACCGTCCGGCCTGGTCCGGCGACGGGCCCGACGGCGAGCGGCACACCTACGCCGAGGCCGCGGCGCGCTGTGACCGGCTGGCGCACGGGCTGCGAGCGCTCGGGGTCGAGCGCGGCGACCGGGTCGCCTACCTGGGCCCGAACCACCCGTCGTTCCTGGAGACGCTGTTCGCGACGACGGCGCTCGGCGCCGTGTTCGTCCCGCTGAACTTCCGGCTCACGGCCCCGGAGCTGGATCACCTCGTGCGGGACTCCGGCACCCGTGTGCTGGTCGTCGCCGACGGGTTCGCCGAGACCGCGGCCGCGCTCGCGCCGGAGACCGTCGTCGACCCGGCCCAGCACGCCGCACTGTCGTCCGGCAGAAGCGCGGGCGGAACGAGCATCGACACCGGTCCCGAGCAACCGCCGGTGGACGAGCCGGTGACCCTGCACGACCCGGCCGTGATCCTCTACACCTCCGGCACGACCGGGCAGCCCAAGGGCGCGGTGCTCACCCACGGAAACCTCACCTGGAACGCGGTCAACGTGCTGCTCGACGTCGACATCCGGGTCGACGAGAAGGCGCTGGTCTACACCCCGCTGTTCCACTCGGCGGCGCTCGGGATGGTGTCGCTGCCGGTGCTGCTGCGCGGCGGCGAGCTCGCGCTGTGCTCCGCGTTCGACCCGGCCACGGTCCTGCGCCGGATCTCCGAGGAGGCCGTCACGCTGATGTTCGGCGTGCCCGCCACCTACGACTCGGTCGCCGCCCGCCCGGAGTTCGGCGCCGCCGACCTGTCCAGCATGCGCACGCTGCTCTGCGGCGGCGCTCCGGTCCCGGCGTCGACGATCCGCACCTGGCTGGACCGCGACCTGGTGTTCCTGCAGGGCTACGGCATGACCGAGGCCTCCCCCGGGGTGCTGCTGCTCGACGCCGCGCACGCGCAGAGCAAGGCCGGCTCGGCCGGGGTGCCGCACTTCTTCACCGACGTCGAGGTCGCCGGCCCGGACGGGAAGCAGGTCTCCCCCGGCGACCGCGGCGAGGTGCTCGTCGCCGGCCCGCACGTGATGGACGGTTACTGGCAGCGACCGGAGGCCACCGCCGAGGTGCTCGACGCGCAGGGCTGGTTCCACTCCGGCGACGTCGCCACCGTCGACGAGGACGGCTACGTCCGGATCGTCGATCGCCTCAAGGACATGATCATCTCGGGTGGGGAGAACGTGTACCCGGCCGAGGTGGAGAGCGCGGTCCACGACTTCCCCGGCGTCGCCGAGTGCGCCGTGGTGGGCATGCCCGACGAGCGGTGGGGCGAGGTCGGGCGCGCGGTCGTCGTGCCGTCGCCGGGGGCCTTTGTGGACCCGGACGCACTGCTGGCGTTCCTGCGCGAGCGCCTGGCCGGGTACAAGGTGCCGCGCTCGGTCGTGTTCAGCGGCGCCCTGCCCCGCACCCCCTCGGGCAAGATCCGCAAGCGGGACGTGGCGGCCGGGCAGCGCGGCGAGAGGTGACACGGCAAGGGGCTGCGCCCGACACCGGAAGCTCGGTCGCCGGCTAGTACGGTCACGGACTGTGAGTTCGCCGACCGGCTCCGGTGACGGGGGTGCGCGAGCCACCGGGCATCCGTCGGCGGCGGCGTCTCCGCGGCGTCGGGACCCGGGCTGGGACGTGTTGCGCGCCGGGTTCGTGATGCTCGTGGTGCTCTACCACGCCACCTACCTGGGGCCGGTGCTCTACCCGGAGCTGATACCGCGCCGGTTCGTGTTCCCGCATCAGATCGGGGCCAGCCTGCTACTGGTGGTGTCGGCCTACTTCGCGTGCGCGACGTTGGGCCGGAACTCGCCCCGGCGCTACTGGTGGGGGCGGGTCGCCCGGCTGGTGCCGGCGTTCGTCGTGGTGGTCCCGGTGTCCTGGATGTTGCTGCGCTACATGAGCCCGGAGGAGTGGTGGACCCCGGACGAGGCGGACCTGGTGACCAACTGGCTGATGCTCGGCAACTGGGAACCGTCCCGATTCCCGTTCCTGGACGGCTCGTACTGGACGCTGCCGCTACAGCTGATGGCGTTCACCGCCGCGGCCGCGTTGAGCGCGACGAGCTGGGGGCGCGGTCGGCCGCTACGGATCGTGATGTGGACGGCCGTATTGGTGCCGCTGGCGCAGTGGCCCTACCGCGTGTTCGGACCCCCGGAGCCCTACCGGATGCTGGTCGACGGGTTCGGCTTCCACCGGCTGCACCTGTTCGTCGCCGGGATCGCGATCTGGCTCTGGGCCGGCCGCCGGATGAGCGGGCCACACGCCGCGGCGCTGCTCGCGGTGTGCGCCCTCGCCCAGTTCGTGCACACCACCGTCCTGACCCCGACCGGACTGGACGAGGACCAGGTCAGCACGATCGGGGTGTGCGCCGGGATCGCCCTGGTCGCCGTCGTCGCCCGGCTACCCCGCTGGGGACGGCTCGCCCCGGCGCCGGTCGCCGCCGCCGGGCGGTGGCTGGCCGGGATCTCCTACGGCGTATACCTGGTCCATCAGACCGTCGGCTACGTGGTCATGCGACGCCTGCAGGACCTCGGCATCGGCCCGACCCTGCAGTCGGCGGCGATGATCGTCACCGCCGTCGTCCTGGGCTGGGCGCTCACCAAGTCGGTGGAACGGCCCGCCCACCAGGCGCTGCTCCGCGCCTACGACCATCTCGCCGCCCGCTGGCGTGGTCCGGCCACCGACCATCGCGCCTGAGCGTCCGGCACATGATGCGCTGGTAGCGCCGGTGATCGGTCCGCACGCCTCGATCGCCCTGCCGACGGCGGCGATCACGCGCAGACACCCTCGGGCGACGGGCGGGCGCCACGAACAGCTCGCCCCAGGCAGCGCGGCCCCAAGGCCCCCGCCATCGGCGTTTTCCATGGTCAACGGGGCACCAAGGCTGTCAGAGCTCCGTTCGGGAGCACTGGTGCCCCGTTGACCATGGTGAGGGGCACGTGATGTCCCGGACTGATCCACGGCACTCGGTGAGTACCCGCCCTACCTCGCCCACTTCCCCGGCCGGGCCGCCGCTTACGCCGAAGCCGAGGCGACCGGCGAGGTCTGGGAACGGATCCGGGATACGTTCGGCCGGCCCGACGCACCCGGCGGCACGGTGACGATCGCCCTGGCCGGCCGCGCCCTCGTCGGCGAGATCGACTACGTCACCGACAGGTTCCTGGGCCTGCGCACCGACGGCGCTCTGATCCGCTTCCACGAGCGGTCCGCGATCGGCCTGCCGGTCGCGGTGTCGCACCACGACTACACCGGCGCCGACCCGGACGCCCTGTCCGAGGCCTGGCGCGACTGGCTGGCCGCCCCGGTCCCGGCGACCTGACCCGCGCCGCGGGAACATCCGGCACGACACCGGCATTGAGACGGGCATGTCACCGGTCACCCGCGGCTTCGTCGGACGCCGCACCCGCGACCCGCGCCTGCCACCCGGCCAGTACGACGTCGGCGAGGGGTGGCCGGTCCTCACCGCGGAGCGCGCCCCGCACCTGGACACCGCCCGCTGGACGTTCACGATCGGGGGCCTGGTCGACCGGCCGGCCGAGTGGACGTGGGACGAGATCCGGGCCCTGCCCGGTGAGCGCTGGGACGGCGACATCCACTGCGTCACAACCTGGTCGAAGTTCGGCATGCGCTTCGACGGCGTCCCGGTCGACGCGCTGCTCGCCGAGGCCGGTCCGCGCCCGGAGGCCACGCACGTCGTCGTGCACTCGCACAGCGGCTACACGACGAACCTCCCGCTGGCCGACGTCACCGGCGGGAGGGCCTGGGTGGTCTGGAACGCGCAGGGCTCGCCGTTGAGCCGGGAGCACGGCGGCCCGGCCCGGTTGCTGGTGCCGCACCTGTACTTCTGGAAGAGCGTCAAGTGGGTCGCCGGGCTGCGCGTGGCCGACCACGACGAGCCCGGCTTCTGGGAGCGCAACGGCTACCACGACCGCGGCGATCCCTGGTCCGAGCAGCGCTTCCAGGGGGACTGAGCGTGCAGCCCGCCGACACCACGTCGCGCCGGACCCTGCGCTGGCAGCTCGCCACGGTGACCGGGATCCGGGACGAGGCGCCGCAGGTCAAGACGTTCCGGCTGGCGCTACAGGACGTCAGCACGCATCTGCCGGGGCAGTACTATGTGCTGCGCCTGACCGCGGAGGACGGCTACACCGCCCAGCGCTCCTACTCCGTCGCCTCCGCCCCGGACGGCACGGCCGGGATCGAGCTGACCGTGGAACGCCTCGACGACGGCGAGGTCTCGGAGTTCCTGCACGACGTCGTCGTCCCCGGCGACGTCCTCGAGGTCCGTGGCCCGGTCGGCGGCTGGTTCGCCTGGGACGGCAGCGCACCCGTCCTGCTCGTCGGCGGCGGGTCCGGTGTGGTGCCGCTGGCCGCGATGCTGCGCCACGCCCGCGCACTCGGCCGTCCCGACCTGGTGCGGATGCTGGTCTCGGTGCGCACCCCGCGCGGGCTGTTCTACGGCGACGAGCTGACCGGCCCGCAGGTCTCGGTCGTGCACACCCGCGTCGCGCCGGACGGTGCCGCCCGCCCGGCCGGGCGGCTGAGCCCCGACGACCTCACCCCGCTCGTGCGCGGGGGCGAGACGGCCTACGTGTGCGGCTCGCCGGCGTTCGCCGACGCGGCGGCGGAGCTGCTGGTCTCCGCCGGGGTGCCGCCGGACTCGATCCGCGTGGAGCAGTTCGGCCCGACCAGCTGACCGCGCGAGGCAATGCGTCGGTGTAACACTTTCGAGTGGTCTTCGATATACGTGGTGACACAGAGATGTGACCGGAGCCGCTCCCCCTCCGCGTACTCACCGGGATCCTTCCTGACGATCTCTTCGTGATGCCGCCCGGGTGAGGTCTGTCCGCAGGCGGCCCCTCGGCCTCCGCTCCGGTCCCGCGTCGGTCGGAGAAGGAGTCGTTGACGCTCGTGGTCCTGTCCCCACCCCGTGATCGGTCGGTACGGCGCCCGGTACCTCGGCCGGACCGGATGGTCGCCCGCCCGCCCGCTCCCCGACCGGACCGGCTGCACCGGTTCTTCGAGGCCTCGGTCGCGCGCCGCCCGGACGCCGTCGCGCTGCAGGACGGTGCGCTGGAGCTGACCTACCTCGAGCTCGACGCGCGCGCGAACCAGCTCGCGCGCCACCTCCTCGCGCGCGGGATCGGCCCCGGTGGCCGGGTGGGGATCCTGCTCAACCGGTCCTGGCGCACCTATGCCGTGCTGCTGGCCGTGCTCAAGACCGGGGCGGCGTTCGTCCCGATCGACCCCGCGTCCCCGGCCGAGCGGGTCGACTACATCCGCTCCGACTCCGCGCTGGACCTGCTCGTCACCACGTCCGACCTGGCCGAGGAGCTGGAGCAGGACGGGCTCGTGCTGCTCGACCGCGCCGTCACCGACGTCCTCGGGCAGCCCCGGCACCCGCTCGCCCCGGTCCCGGCCGCGGGCCCGCAGGACCCGGCCCCGCTCTGCTACGTGATCTACACCTCGGGCTCCAGCGGCCGGCCCAAGGGCGTCGCGGTCGCGCACCCGAGCATCTGCAACTTCGTCGACGTGATCACCCGAGTCTACGACGTCCGCGAGCACGACCGCGTCTACCAGGGCATGACGATCTCGTTCGACTTCTCGATCGAGGAGATCTGGACGACGTTCGCCGCCGGCGCCACGCTGATCGTCGGCCCGACCGACTCGCGCCGGATCGGCGCCGAGCTGGGCGAGTTCCTGCACGACACGGGCGTGACGGTCTTCT
>JAKDNL010000355.1 GCA_030451825.1 Pseudonocardia sp.
GCCGAGCGGCTGGGGCCGCTGCTCGGCCGGCTGGATGCGGCCGGCTGCGGCATCGACGAGCTCGACGAACTGGTCGAGCAGGCCCGCGCGGCAGGTCTGTGCCGGCCCGACGGGCAGGTCGTGCCGCTGGTCGGGGTCGCCCTGCGGGACCGCACGCCCCCGGCCCGGCGCACCGAGATCCGGCGCACGCTGGCCGAGATCGAGCTCGACCGCGGGGGCAGCGTGCTCGCCGTGGCCCGGACGATGGTCGGCTCGCACGCCACCGGCGACCGGGCCGCGGCCGTGTTCGCCGCGGCCGCGGACGAGGCCGGCCGGGCCGAGGACGACGACGCGAGCACCCTCTACGCCGAGGCCGTCCGCGCGGGCAGGCCCCCGCTGTCGCTGGCCGCGCGGCGCGCCGAGGCCCACCTGCGCACCGGCGACCTGGACGCCGCGCTGGCCCAGTCCGATGCCGTGCTCAGTGCGCTCGACGCCGTCGACCCGGACGACGCGCTGCAGGCCGGATCCGTCGCGGCGTCGGTGCTGGCCCGGCGCGGGCTGCTGGCGCGCAGCGCGGAGCTCTACCGCTGGATGGCCGCGGCCTCCGGCGGGGTGGCACCGGCGGTCGCGGTCCCGGTGCTGATCGGCACCGGCGCACTGGACGAGGCACGTGCCGCCCTGCATGTCCCCGCCGACGAACCGGTGCCCTCCCCGGGGAGCTCCGCCGGCACCGCCGCGTCCGTGCTGGGTGCGCCGCCGTCGCTCGGTGCCGGCCCGGGCGCCCCGCCACCGGGGTCGCTGCTGAGCCGCCCACCGACCCTGCTCGCCGGGGCCGAGGACCTGATGGCCCGCGGGATCCTGGACTCGGTCGAGGGCTCGCCGACCGCGGCGCTGTCGCAGCTCGCCCGAGCCGCCGGGCTGTTGGAATCGGCGCACCGGGCCGCGCTGTTGCCGGACACCCCGGCCGCCCTGGCCGCTCTCGTCGCGGTGCACACCGGCGAGTTCGACGTGGCCGGCTCGGTTCTCGAGCGGGCGCTGTCGGTCCGGCTCGGCGGGCGGCGGGCGCAGGCCCGGCACCGGCTGCTGCTCGGCTGGATCGCGCTGCTGCGCGGGGCGACCGGCACCGCCGCGTCCCGGCTGGCGGCAGTCGACGCCGACCCGACCGGCGACGGTGCCCCCGCCGACGATGGGCTCGAGGCGCGCGACGAGTTCCTGGCCGCGTCCCTGCAGGTCGCGCTCGCCCGGCGCTCCGGCGACCTCGGCTCGCTGATGCGGGCCTGGACCCGGGCGCGGGAGGCGATCGTCCGGCACCCGGTGGACCTGTTCGTGCTGCAGCCCCTCGGGGAGCTTGTCACGGCCGCGACCCGGCTGCGCGAGCAGAGCTGGGTGCGGCCACACCTGGACGAGGCCATCGCGTTGCTGGACCGTCTCGGCCGCCCGGCCCTGTGGTCGGCCCCGCTGTACTGGGCGCAGTTGCAGGCCGCGGTACTGGTCTCCGACGTCGAGGCCGCCCGCCGGCACACCGCGGCGCTGGCCGAGGCGGCGGGCGGCAGCCGGTTCGCCGCCGCGATGGCCGCCGCCGCCCCGCACTGGGTCGCGTTGCTCGACGGCGTGGTCGACCCGGAGCCGGTGGAGGCCGCCGCACGCGGCCTGCATGCCGTCGGCCTGTCCTGGGACGGCGGGAAGCTGGCCGGTCAGGCCGCGATCCGCACCGACGACCGGCGCGCGATGACCGCGCTGCTCGCCTGCGCGCGTGCGCTGCAGGCCGAGTCCGGACGGGCCGGTGAGGAGCCGTCCGAGCCCACCGCGCCGTCACCCACGCCCCCAGGATCCTGCCGGACGGGCGAGGCCACGCCGGCGGAGCCGCCCGGCCTGCTCAGCGATCGGGAGCGGGAGGTGGCCGCACTCGTCGTGGCGGGCCGGACCTACAAGGAGATCGGCGAGACGCTGTTCATCTCCGCGAAGACCGTCGAGCACCACGTCGCCCGGATGCGCCAGCGCCTGGGCGTCGCCGGCCGCGGAGAGCTCCACGACCGCCTGCGCACCATCCTCGCGACCTGACCGCTCGCTCGAAGCCCCGGCGGCCGCGCGCCCCGGCGGCCGCGCGACGAACGTGACGTTCGTCCTGTTCGACGCGACGAATGTGGCGTTCGTTCACCCCGCCGGTGGCGGGCGCTCAGCGGTAGGGCGCCGACGAGTTGAGGATGCCCTCGCAGGTGCGCACGACGACCCGGGCCGCGTCGGCCGAGCTGCGGCCGGTGAGCGGGCTCTCGGCCCGGCGTTTCCAGCGCGAGAGCGCCTCGCGGGCGGCGGCGTGCAGGTCACCCGGCTCGGTGCCCGGCTCCAGCCCGAGGCGGGCCGCCGGCGACCCTCCGTCGCCGCCGAGCAGGCGTTCGGCGTCCTCGGCGGCGTCGGGTGCGAACGTGACCGCGCCCCCGCGCAGCCCGGACAGCGTCCGCAGCTCCACGAACTCGTGTGCGCCGGCCAGGATCCGTTCCACCTCGGCGCGCAGCGGAGCCGCCGACGGGCGTGGCTCCCGGGTCAGCACCAGGTCGATCGCGAGCAGCGCGGAGCGGGACTTGAGCAGGTCGCGTCGCTCGGCGAACTGGTTGGCCAGCACGGTGCGCAGCTCGTCGAGCCCGGAGCGGCGGATCAGCTCGGCGGTAAGTGCCGAGGAGTCGGTGACGCCCTGGCGGATCAGCGTGGTGCCCAGCCGGACCCCGAACAGGCCGAACCGCTCCAGCAGCGCGACCCGGGTGGTGCCGTCCGGCCGGTCCAGCTCGGTGCGTCCGAACCGGTCCGCGGACAGCAGCATCGCCTCGACGTCCGCGCGCGGCAGCGCGGCGAGCCGGCTCAGCGCGGCGAACTCGTCCTGGCGCATGGTGCGCGCGGTCTCGGCGAGCAACCCGGCCACCGCGACCACGGTCTGGCAGAGCCCGCGCAGCTTCTCGTCGCCGCGGTAGCGCCGGGCGATCCGGCGCGCGGAGGTGAGCGCGTCGAGGCGGCCGACGCCGATCTCGTCGGCGCGCGAGAGCACCGCGATCGTGTTCACCGGCGTCGCCCGGGCCACGCCGCGGTCGTGGAAGGCCTCCAGGAAGCGGACGTCACCGGTGTGCAGGTGGCGCATCAGGTAGACGACGGCGTCGGCCGGGGACGGGGAGTCGTCCGGGGTCAGGAACGCGCCGGCGCGGGCGGAGGTGTCGGCCGACAGCGACCCGATCCCGGGGGTGTCGATCAGGTTCGTGGTGCGCAGGCTCTGCGACGGCCAGTCCACCAGCAGCCTGTCCACCTGCTCGACCGGCACGCCCTGCAGGTCGAACGCCAGCGCGCCGCGGTTGCGCGAGATCGTCAACGGTCGCGGCGGTCCGGTGCGCGGGAACATCTGGACCCTCGGCGACGGCGCGTCCTGATACCAGGTGACGAGCCGGGTGCACTCGCCCGCGTCGGTCGGCGCGATCTGCTCCCCGACCAGCGCGTTGAGCAGCGTCGACTTGCCGGCCTTGACCTTGCCCGCGATGGCCACCCGCAGCGGCTCCCGGAAACGGTCCAGGTGGTGCTGCAGCCAGCTCGCCGCCTGCGGGCTGTCGGCATAGACCTCGATCGTGCGGCGCAGCAACTGCAGCACCGACGCCGTCAGATCCATCGGGCCCTGCGGCGGAGCCGGGGAGCGGGACGGGTAGGTGGGTCCGGCGGGATCGCGCTGGGGCGGGATCGATCCGGACGGCCGGCTCCCGCCGGGGTGGCTCATGTCGACGCCACCGCCCCGGCCAGCGATCGGGCCCGCTCGGCGAGGGCCTCGACCCGTTCCAACTCGGAGTTCAGGTCCGCGATCCGCTTCTGCCGGTCGGTGTCCGAGCGCAGCGCCGTCTGGGCCGCCGTCACCGACTCGGCCAGCGCCGTCGACAGCTCGTCGGCCAGGGTGGTGAAGTGGTCGCGCAGCTCGCGCTGGATCTGGCGCAGGTTGTCCCGGGAGTCCTTGCCGACCTGGAACGTGGCCTCGTCGATGTGCCGGCGCACCGCCGACTTCGCCTCGGCCTGCCGACGTTGCACCAGCCGTTTGCGCTCGTCGCGCACGGTCTTCGCACCGAACAGCGCGCCCGCGGCCAACGACACCGGGTTGAGCAGCATGAACCCGGCGAACGTGCTGGCCAGGCCGACCATCAGCAGCCCGCCGTACCCGCCGCGCAGACCCACGAACATCTTCTGCCCGACCCCGAACGACTCCCCGACCGGCAGCTCCAGCGGGTCCACCCGGCCGGCCACCGCGCCGCCGGTGATGCGCAGGTCGGGCAGCTGCACGTGCACGTCCTCGGCGAAGTGCTCACCGACCGTCTCGGCCAGCCAGCGGGCCCGCTCGGTCGTCCAGACGAAGTTCGCCGCCACCGCCTGCGAGACCTGGCGGTGGAACCACTCCGTGAACTGCTCCCAGATGTCGGCCGGGTCGGCGTCGGAGAGCATCTGCTCGCCCTCCCGGGACACGGTGCGCAGCCGGTCGCGCAGGTCGTAGTCGATGTCGGCGATCAGGTCGGCGATGCCGTCGTTGAGCGTGGTCTGCCACCGCGCCGAGCGCTGCCGCAGCGCATCCACCCGCGTCTTGGCCTGCTCCAGGTCGGCGGCCAGCCGCCCGGCCCGCTCCGGGTCCTCCTGGCTGATCAGTTCGGCGCGCATGGTCGCGGACAACGACTGGCAGGTGATCAGCACGTCCTGGCCGACCGACGTGCGGTCCAGGTCGTCGGCACGGGCGACGACCTTGCGCAGCAGGAACCCGACGAGCTCCTGGAATCCCGACTCGGCGATCAGGTCCATGTCCTGGGTCCGCGCCGCGTGCAGGCGCAGCGCCGAGGACACCGGGTAGATCCGGGCGTCGATCCCGGCCCGGCGCAGGTGCCCCTCGTCGAGCTCCACGATCCGGCGCCAGTGCGGGTAGAGGTCGGTCTTGGTGACCACGCAACCGACGTTCGGGCACAGCCTCATGGCCGCGCGCATGAACTCCAGCTCCGGTGCGGAGTACTCCTGGGACGCGTCCGAGACGAGCACGACCGCGTCCGCGGTGGGCAGCGCCGACATGGTCGCCGCACCGTGGGCGGAGCCGAGCCCACCGACGCCGGGGGTGTCGACCAGGACCAGCCCGGAGTCGAGCAGCTTGCGCGGCAGCGTCACCTCGGCCCGGGTCAGCCGGGCCTTGTTGCCCGGGTTGCCGGCCTCCGAGACGTGCTCGGCGAGGCGCTCGACCGGGACCGACGTGCGCTCCGACGTCGCGTCGGCCCCGGGGCCGGACTCGCGGACGAGCGTCACGGTGGTCTCGTCGCCGTGCCGGACCAGCGTGGGGACGGCGGTGGCGATGTCGTCGTCGACGGGGCAGACGGTCGCATTGACCAGCGCGTTCACCAGCTGGCTCTTGCCCTGCTTGAACTCGCCGACGATCAGTACCCGGACGTTCGGGTCGGCCAGGCGGGCGCGGGTCTGCTGCAGCCGGGTCGCGAGGTCGGGACGCTCGTAGGCGGTGGTCGCCTTCAACGCGATGTCGACGAGTTCGACCGTCTCCGGTACCGCCACGCTGACGCTGCCCCCGTCTCCCCGGACCGGACGAGCCCGGTCTCCCAGCGTTCTGCTTACACGACGAAAACCGGTCCCGGCCCACCCGGGTGGGTGAGCGGGACCGGTTCTCGGTGGGCGGTGGGTCGCGGCGCCGAGACGCGGCGAGGACCGCCCGTGGAATCCGGTCAGACCACGGCGTGGTCGACGTCGACGGCGGTCTTGTTGTGCGACAGCAGGTCGTTGTGGGTGCTGCTGTCGTCCTCGACGTGGGTGTCGACGTCGGTGCTCTGGTCGGGGTTGTACGAGTCGTGCACCGAGGAGTCCGCGTTCGTCTCGGTCTGGTTCTCGTTGTGGGAGTCGTTGACGCTGTCGTCGCCGGACGCGTTGCCGTCGACCGAGTACGCGCCGCCGTCGTCCACCTCGACGTCACCGGTCGCGCTGCCGGAGCCGAACGCGGTGGTGTTGTCGTCGCCGGTCACGGCCGCGTTGTCGTCGCCGACGATGTTGCCGTTGCCGGTGGTGACCGTCGAGTCCTCGATGTCGCCGCCGGCCGCGACCGCGCCGTCGCCGGACGCGGTGACCGCGTTGTTCTCGAAGCTCTGGTCGACGTCGCCGCCGTGGGTGTCGATGTTCTGGTTCACCGAGTTGTCGACGATGGTGTCGCGGTCGTCGACGTTGTTCGTGACGTGGTTGTTGGTCACGTACTTGTCGATGTACTTGATCGCGGCCTCGTGGTCGTCGCCGCCGCCGCCGTGGTGGGTCTCCACCGGCGGGGGCGGCGGGACGTCGGAGCCGCCGACGGACGGGTGGTGGCTGCCACCGGTGTCGTAGTTCCGGTCGAAGCTGACGTCGTCGTTGTCCTGGGCCAGGACGATCGCGTCGTGCACGTCCTCCGGGCTGACCTCGGTCAGGCCGCAGGCGCGCAGGGCGGCGTCCGGGTTGTCCTTGAACTCGGCCAGGGCTTCCGGGTCGCGCAGCAGGTCGAGGATGAACTGGATCAGGGACTTGTCGGCGGACATCTCGTGGTTCTCCTCGGGTGGGCGGGAGCCCTGCGGGGCTCACCGGGACGACGGGGGTGCGGGCGGTGCGAGGTGGAACGGGTACCGGCCGGGAGTCGGGGGCCTCCGGCCGGTACCCGGGTAGGGGCCGGCTCAGGCGTGCAGGTCGGCGGTGTTGTGCGAGGCGGTGTCGTTGTGCGTGTCGCTGTTGTCCTCGAAGCGCAGGTCGGTGTCGGTGCTCGAGTCCGGGTTGTACGAGTCGTGGACCGAGCTGTCGACGTTCGTCTCGGTGCTGGTCTCGTTGAACGAATCGTTGGTCGAGCTGTCGCCGGAGGCGTTGCCGTCGACCGAGAACGCGCCGCCGTCGTCGACCTCGACGTCGCCGACCGCGCTGCCGGAGCCGAACGCGGTGGTGTTGCCGTCGCCGTGCACGACGCCGTTGCCGTCGCCGACCACGTTGTCGTCGCCGGTGGTGACCGTCGAGCCGGAGATGTCGTCACCGGCGGCCACCGAGCCGTCGCCGGAGGCGGTGACGGAGTTGTTCTCGAAGTCCTGGTCGACGTCCCCGCCGCCGGTGTCGATGTTCTGGTTGATCGAGTTGTCGACGATGGTGTCGCGGTCGTCGATGTTGTTCGTGACGTTGTTCTCGGTCACGTGCTCGCGCACGACCGGGTCCTGGTGTCCGCCCTCGCGGCCCCCGTGGCCCCCGCCGTCGCCCCGGCCCCCCCCCGCGCCCGGGTCCGCCCCCCCCGCG
>JAKDNL010000356.1 GCA_030451825.1 Pseudonocardia sp.
GCCGGGTGGTCTCGGCCTCGGTGAGCTTGAAGACCGGGATGCCGGTCCAGTTGCCCAGGACCTCGGCGATCTGCTCGTCGTCGACCTCGGCCACGACGTCGAGGTCACCGGACTTCCACTGCTTCTCGCGCTCGGCCTTCTCGCCGAGCAGGGTCTTCTCCGAGTCGCGCAGGTGCGCGGCCCGCTCGAAGTCCTGCGCGTCGATCGCCGACTCCTTGTCCCGGCGCACGTTCGCGATCTTCTCGTCGAACTCGCGCAGGTCCGGCGGAGCGGTCATCCGGCGGATCCGCATCCGGGCCCCGGCCTCGTCGATCAGATCGATCGCCTTGTCCGGGAGGAACCGGTCGTTGATGTAGCGGTCGGCCAGCGTCGCCGCGGCCACGAGCGCGCCGTCGGTGATCGTGACCCGGTGGTGGGCCTCGTAGCGGTCGCGCAGGCCCTTGAGGATCTCGATGGTGTGCGTGACGCTCGGCTCGGCGACCTGGATCGGCTGGAAACGCCGCTCCAGGGCCGGGTCCTTCTCGACGTACTTGCGGTACTCGTCGAGCGTGGTCGCACCGATGGTCTGCAGCTCACCACGGGCGAGCATCGGCTTCAGGATCGAGGCGGCGTCGATCGCGCCCTCGGCGGCACCCGCACCCACCAGGGTGTGGATCTCGTCGATGAACAGGATGATGTCGCCGCGGGTGCGGATCTCCTTGAGCACCTTCTTCAGGCGCTCCTCGAAGTCACCGCGGTAGCGGGAACCGGCGACCAGCGAGCCCAGGTCGAGCGTGTAGAGCTGCTTGTCCTTGAGCGTCTCCGGGACCTCGCCCTTGACGATGCCCTGGGCCAGGCCCTCGACGGCGGCGGTCTTGCCGACGCCGGCCTCACCGATCAGGACCGGGTTGTTCTTGGTCCTCCGGGAGAGGACCTGCATGATCCGCTCGATCTCCTTCTCCCGGCCGACGACCGGGTCCAGCTTGCCCTCACGGGCCTGCTGGGTGAGGTTGCGACCGAACTGGTCGAGCACGAGCGACGACGAGGGTGTGCCCTCGCCCCGCCCGGCCGAGGCCTCGGCGGGCTCCTTGCCCTGGTAGCCGGAGAGCAGCTGCAGGACCTGCTGGCGGACGCGGTTGAGGTCCGCACCCAGCTTGACCAGCACCTGCGCCGCGACGCCCTCGCCCTCGCGGATCAGGCCGAGCAGGATGTGCTCGGTCCCGATGTAGTTGTGACCGAGCTGCAGCGCCTCGCGCAGCGACAGCTCCAGCACCTTCTTGGCCCGCGGCGTGAAGGGGATGTGCCCAGACGGTGCCTGCTGGCCCTGGCCGATGATCTCCTCGACCTGCTGCCGCACGCCCTCCAGAGCGATCCCGAGCGACTCGAGGGCCTTAGCAGCCACTCCTTCGCCCTCGTGGATCAGGCCAAGGAGGATGTGCTCGGTCCCGATGTAGTTGTGGTTGAGCATCCTGGCTTCTTCCTGCGCCAGGACGACAACACGTCGAGCTCTGTCGGTGAACCTCTCGAACAATTCGCACTCCTTGACTGCTGCGCCTCACGTACAGCGCGACCAGCATCTCCGTCGTCCCGGAACGCCCGGGACCGACACTGCGCCCTCGCGTGACACGGCGCCTGAACGTCCTGTCGTCCCGACGCGCTCATACCACTGTATCGGTCGAATGGGGCTCGGCGCCTCCACCTGGAGTGCACGAACGGTCGTGCGGTGCGTAACGCCGGGTTCGCCCGGTGTGTTCCCGGGTGCCTGTCCGGCGCGTTCCCGGTGTGTTCCGGGTGCGTTCCGGGTGCGTTCCGGGCGCCGGAGACGATCAGGCGCGGGCGCCGGCCTGCTCCTCGGCCTGCTCGCGCTCCCGCTCGGCCGCCTTGAGCGTGCGGAACGCCTCGTCGTCGTGGCCACGGCGCCAGTAGCCGGACACCGACAGGGCGTCGCGGTCGACCTCGCGGTCGTGCAGCAGGTGCCGCCGCAGCCCGCGGACGGCGGACGCCTCGCCGTGCACGAACGCGTGCACGCGCCCGGGGAGGAACTCCAGGGACCGCACCTCGTCGAGGAGCTGGGTCCCGTCCGGGTCGCCGCCGGCCGCGTCGCGGTAGAGCCAGCGCACGTCCAGCCCGGCCACCGAGCTCAGGTGCTGCTCCTCGCCGGACGTGCCGACCTGTACGACGGCCACCGCCGGGACGCCGGACCCGATCCGCTCCAGCGCCGCCCCGATCGCCGGCAGCGCGGACTCGTCGCCGACCAGCAGGTGCCAGTCGGCCTCCGGATCGGGCAGGTAGGCCCCGCCCGGCCCGAGGAGACGCAGACGGTCGCCCGGCTCCGCCGACGCGGCCCACGGACCGGCCAGGCCGACGTCGCCGTGATAGACGAAGTCGATGACCAGCTCTCCGGCCGCGCGGTCCACGGAGCGGACGGTGTAGGTGCGCAGTGACGGCCACTGCTCACGCGGGTACTCGGCGTGCACGACGTCCATGTCCAGCGGCTCCGGATACTCGACGTCCGGGCGCAGGAAAAGGATCTTGACGTAGCGGTCGGTGAACTCGGTGTCCGGGAACCGGGCGAGCCCGTCGCCACCGGCGACGACCCGGATCATGTGGTCGGTGAGGCGCTCGGTGCGCACCACCTCGAGTTCGGTCATCGAACGGGCCATGGAGACCTCCGCGATCAGACGGCGGCCGGGTCGATCGGCCCGGCACTTCAGAAGGTCACCCTAACCCCGGAACGCCGAGCGGGTCCGCCGACGACGTCGACGAACCCGCTCCGTGCTCGCGCGGCTACTGAAGAATGTTCCCTCCGGCCGCCCGATGTCAGTTCTCCTGGTGGTAGGCATCCAGGACGTCGGCCGGAATGCGGCCACGGTCGGAGACCTTCATGCCGCGCTTGCGGGCCCACTCCCGAATCGCCTGGTTCTGCTCGCGGTCGATCGCCGGACGCCGCGCCGGTGTGTTCGAGGTCGCGTTACCGCGACGACGGCCGGACGCCGCACGACGGGCCGAGCCGACGTAGTCGGCGAGGACGTCACGCAGCTTCTTCGCATTCGCCGTGGTGAGGTCGATTTCGTAGCTCTTGCCGTCCAGGCCGAACTCGATCGTCTCGTCGGCGACGTCGCCGCTCAGATCGTCTACAAGCCTGATCTCCCGGATCTGCGCCACCGTCGCAGCCTCCTTCTCACTTTGCGTTGCCCTGTTCGAAGTCACTCGATTGCCGATGCGACCGTCCGACGGGTCACGACCCGACCACGCCCTTTAAACAGCGTAGCCGCATTCGAACAGGAAAGTCGAGTTGGGGTGGCGTCGATAGTCGACCCGATCAGGCTTTGCACCCGATCGAGAAACCCCGTCGTCTCAGGATTCGCCGCGAACCAGCGGGAACAGGATGGTCTCCCGGATACCGAGCCCGGTCAGCGTCATCAGCAGGCGGTCCAGCCCCATCCCCATGCCGCCGGTGGGTGGCATGCCGTACTCCATGGCCCGCAAGAAATCCTCGTCGAGCTGCATGGCCTCCGGATCGCCCGCGGCCGCCTTGATCGACTGGGCATGCAGGCGGTCCCGCTGCTCCACCGGATCGACCAGCTCGGAATAGGCGGTCGCCAGCTCCACACCGAACACCACGAGGTCCCAGGATTCGGACAGGCGCGGATCATCCCGGTGCGCGCGGGTGAGCGGGCGCACCTCGACCGGAAAGTCACGGACGAAGGTCGGCTCGATCAAGGTGTGCTCGACGAGCTTCTCGAACAGCTCGAGCACGATCTCTCCGGCGGAGAGGGAATCGCCGAGCTCGACCTCGTGCGTCTCCGCGATCTTTCGCAGCTGCGACACTTCGGTGTCCGGTGTCACATCCTGTCCGACGGCGGCCGCCACCGATCCGTGGAGAGTGATCGCACGCCACCGCCCGCCGAGGTCGTGTTCGGACCCGTCCGAGTGCCGGACGACGGTCGACCCGTACAGCGCACGGGCCGATTCCTGAATGAGCTCGCGGGTCAGGTCCGCCATCTCGTCGTAGGTCGCGTAGGCCTGGTAGGCCTCGAGCATCGCGAACTCCGGCGAGTGCGTGGAATCGATTCCCTCGTTCCGGAAAACCCGGTTGAGTTCGAAGACGCGCTCGACACCACCGACCACGCACCGCTTCAGGAACAGCTCCGGCGCGATACGCAGGTACAGATCGGTGTCCAGCGCGTTCGCGTGCGTGACGAACGGCCGTGCGGTGGCACCGCCGTGCAACAGCTGCAGCATCGGCGTCTCGACCTCGACGAAATCGCGGCCGTGCAGCGACTCCCGAACGGTACGCAGCACCGTCGAGCGGGAACGGACGGTCTCCCGGGCCTGCGGCCGGACCATCAGGTCGACGTAGCGCTGCCGGACCCGGTTCTCCTCGGACAGCTCGCGGTGCGCCACCGGCAGCGGCCGCACCGCCTTGGACACCATCTCCCACGCGTCGGCCTGGACCGACAGCTCGCCGCGCCGGGACGTGATCACCTCGCCGCGGACCAGCACGTGGTCGCCCAGGTCGACGACGGCCTTCCAGCGGGCCAGCTCGTCGGCCCCGACCCGGTCCAGGCTCAGCATGGCCTGCAGCTCGGTCCCGTCGCCCTCGCGCAGGGTGGCGAAGCACAGCTTGCCGGTGTTGCGCAGGAAGAAGATGCGGCCGACGACGGCGACCTTCTCGCCGGTGGCGGTGTCGGCGGGGAGGTCGGGGTGGGCGTCACGGACCTGGCGAAGGGTGTGCGAGCGCGGGACCCGGACGGGGTAGGGCTCGGTCCCGGCCGCGATCAGCTCCTCGCGCTTGGCCCGGCGCACCCGCATCTGCTCGGGAAGGTCCTCGTCACTGGGCGGCACGGAAGTCGTCACGCCGGGAAAGGTTAGTGACCGGTCCCCGGCGGTGCGGCCGGGGGCGCCCTGGTGCCCACCTCATGCCGCAGGTGACCCGGACCTCGCGGGTGGTCGATCTAACCGCGGAATCGCAGGTTCGGCGGTGTCCGAGGAGGAACCGCACATACGATGAAGTCACCGCACAAGGCTCCTGCGGTATGTGCGGTGACCGGTAGGTTTTGCGCGGTCGCATCACCCACTCCTGGGCGCTGACCAGCGGGCCCCCCGAGCGGGACGCGGCGTTCACCCGGGCGCCCGTCCGGAGACGGCGTCCGGGGAGTTCGAGGTCCCGTTGGTGACGCTGGTCTGGCGCACGTTGCGCAGGTAGGTCAGGCGCAGGCCGAACAGCGTCAGCTCCGGCACGTAGTGCTCGATGGTCTCCGACTCGCCCCGCATCAGCTGCGACAGCCCGCCGGTGGCCAGCACCGTGACCGGACCCGCGGACGGGCCGAGCTCGGTGACGATCCGGCGCACCAGCCCGTCGACCTGCCCGGCGAAGCCGAAGATCACGCCGGCCTGCAGGCACTCCACGGTGTTCTTCCCGATCACCGACCGGGGAGCGACCAGCTCCACCGTGCGCAGCGCGGCGGCCCGGGTGGCCAGTGCCTCCATCGAGATGTCGATACCCGGGGCGAGTGCGCCGCCGAGGAACTCCCCGCGGGCCGAGACCACGTCGATGTTGGTCGACGTGCCGAAGTCCACGACGATGCAGGTGGTGCCGAACATCTGGTGCGCGGCCAGGGTGTTCACCACCCGGTCCGCGCCGACTTCGCGCGGATGATCGACCAGCAGCGGAACCCCGGTCCGCACCCCGGGCCCGACGACGAGTGTCGGCATCCGGTCGGACCGGCGTTCCAGCATCGCCCGCAGCTCCCGGGACAACGCCGGCACGGTGGACAGCGCGGAGATCCCGGTGACGGCCGGGGCCAGGTCGCCGAGCATGGCGTAGATCGCGACCTCGAGCTCGTCCGCGGTCGTCCGGGGCTCGGTGCGCATCCGCCAGCTGTGCGCGGGATCCGGGCGCAGATCACCGGGGGCCGCGGGGTCCGGCTCCGGGTAGAGCCCGAGCGCGATCTGGGTGTTGCCGACATCGATGCAGAGGTGCACGCCTATCGGCCGGTCCGGCCGGCGGCACCGGAGAGCAGCCCGGATCCGTCCGGGGCATGGCCCGGGTCCGCACCGAGATCGGCGACCCGGTTGTCGGCGTCGACGAACACGACCCGCGGCCGGTAGGTGAGCAGCTCGGCCTCGTCGTAGCTGCCGTAGGAGATCAGGATGACCAGGTCGTCGGGGTGCACCAGGTGCGCGGCGGCACCGTTGATCCCGATCACGCCGCTGCCCGGCTCGCCGGTGATCGCGTAGGTCTCCAGGCGGGCGCCGTTGGTGATGTCGACGATCGTGACCTGCTCGCCGTCGCGGAGGTCGGCGGCGGCCATCAGGTCCGCGTCGATCGTCACCGAGCCCACGTAGTGCAGGTCGGCCTGGGTCACCGTGGCCCGGTGGATCTTTGACTTCATCATCGTGCGATACATCGGTCTCTCCGGTCCCTAGAGCGTGACGGCGACGTTGTCGATCAGACGGGTGGTGCCCAGCCGGGCCGCGACGAGCAGCCGGGCATCCCCGGACTCCGGGACCGGGCCCAGCTCGGGGCCGCGCAGCTCCAGGTAGTCCAGGTCGATCGCGGGCTCGGTGGCGAGCACCTCGTGCGCCCGGTCCAGTACCGCCTGCGGCCCGTACGCCGAGATCGACGCGGCTTCGACGAGCGCGCGGGACAGCACGGCGGCGCGGTCCCGGTCCTGTGTGGACAGGTAGGCGTTGCGCGAGGACAGCGCCATGCCGTCGGGCTCGCGCACCGTCGGCACACCGACCACGGACAGCGGGAAGTCCAGGTCACGGACCATCTTCTGGACGAGGACGAGCTGCTGGTAGTCCTTCTCGCCGAACATCGCCACGTCCGGCGCGACGATGTGGAACAGCTTCGACACCACGGTCAGCATCCCGGAGAAGTGCCCGGTGCGGGTGGCGCCCTCCAGCTCGTCGCCGAGCGGGCCGGGGGCGATGCGGGTGTCCGCGCCCGGCGGGTACATGTGCTCGACCTGCGGGGTGAGGACCAGGTCGACGCCCTCCTCCCGGCACGCCTCGAGGTCGTCCTCCAGGGGGCGCGGGTAGCTCTCCAGGTCCTCTCCCGGCCCGAACTGCAGCGGGTTCACGAAGATCGACACGACCGGGACGACGGCGCCCGGCACCCGCTTGGCGTGCCGGATCAGCTCCCGGTGCCCCTCGTGCAGCGCGCCCATCGTGGGCACGAGCGCGATCTTGCGGCCGGCGCCGCGCAGGGCGCGGGTCACCGCGGCGAGCCGGACGGGCTCGGAGTGCACCGTCACCTGCCCTGCGACGTAGCCGTT
>JAKDNL010000934.1 GCA_030451825.1 Pseudonocardia sp.
CGGCCGCCTTTGCCCCGGCGGGGACCCGCCGGGGTAGCGGGGGGGCCGAGGGCGCCGGCGCGGCGAGGGCGGACGGGCCGGAGGCAGCGCCCGGCCCGGACCCGGGCATCGAGGGCAACGGCAGCGGCGACGCCGACCCGGGCCCGGCCCGCCCGCGCCGGACCCGGAAGACTCCGGCCGACGGCACGGCATCCCCCACCCCGGCCCGGCGGACCAGGAAGAAGGCGAGCGGGTGAGCACTCCGCACAAGACTCCGGACAAGACCCCGGTCGAGCAGCTCGACTACGAGAAGGCCCGCGACGAGCTGGCCGAGGTCGTGCGCGCCCTCGAGGTCGGCGGCCTGGGCCTGGACGAGTCGGTGGCCCTCTGGGAACGCGGCGAGGCCCTGGCCCGCCGCTGCGAGCAGCAACTGGCCGGCGCAAGGGAACGCGTCGAACAGGTCCTGGCCAACCCCAACCCCAACGACGGCTCCGCCGCCGACCCCAACGACAACCCCGCCAAGTGAGCGCACTGCACACAGGTTCGGTGCTCCCCACATGCCGTACAACGCCTGTGACGTGCATCGAACCTGTGTGAGGTGCCTCAGCCGAGGAGCCGGCGCAGGTGTGCGGCGGTGATGGCGAAGTCGTCGATCTCGCACCAGGTCCACCGGCCCACGCCCAGGCCTTCCCGGCGTAGGGCGTCCTCGCGGCGCTTCTCCTCGAACACGACCTCGCCCGGGTCCTGCCCGGGACGGAGCATCCGCCCGTACTTGACCTCACCGTCGAACTCTCCGATCACCGGCGGGTTGCCGTCCCACCAGAAGTCCACCCTGGCCAGCCACTCGCCCCAGGCGTCGTAGATGTCGTGTTGCAGGTCCGGGGCCGGTAGGCCGACCCGGTGGATCGTCACCCGGCTCCGCGACTCACCGGGGCTCTCGCTGCGTCCGTCGGCGAACCGCACGACCCGCTCGGCAGCCGTGTTCCCGGGTCGCCCGCGCCCCCGTCGGACGGCCCGGCGCAGGTCGTCCGACGTGATCCCGGGCAGCCGCAGCGCGGCGTCGGCGACCGCCACGGCCCGGTCGAACGGCACCGTCCTGGCCAGGTCGGCGACCATGCGCGGCACCGTCGTCACGGGCATGCCGTCGACGATCTCGATCTCGTCCGGATCCAGGGCCGCTGAGTGCAGGTGCAGGTCGGGCCCGGACCGTCCACCGGTACGGCGAGCACGGGTCACGTGCACCCGTCGCAGGGGAATGCCCCAGGGATCGAGCCCGTGCAACACCGCCGCCGACACGTGACTGACCACCACCGAGGACTCCAGCCGGCAGAGCGCTCCGCGCACGGCGACCGCGTGCCGGGCAGCCAGATCGTTCACCGCCGGAGTGCCGCCCGGCCTCGCAGGCAGGTAGACACCTCGCCGCAACCGGATCAGCTCACGATCGGCCACCGCGCGGCGCATCTCGGCATCGCTGACACCTGCAGCCAGGAGATCGGCCCGACGCAGCGGACCATTGCCCGTCCAGAAGTCCATGTCCCGAGCATCACCCGCAGGGCGTCCACCGCCCCGTCGATCGCTCACCTGTGGACAGCCGCACCAGCATGTGGACAACTGACCGAACAGCGCTCCCCGGCGAGTACCCGGCCCGTCGTCACACTGGTTTGTTGATCCTCACAGGTCGTACAACACATGTGACGAACG
>JAKDNL010000935.1 GCA_030451825.1 Pseudonocardia sp.
CGCAGGCACACCCGCCCGGCCACCTCGCGAGGTCGGATCGTGTCGCCGCCACCCGCGCAGCCATGTGCCTCCCACCGAGCATCCTGCCCTCCTGCTGCCTGTGTTGTCTGCTGTGAGCCTCCTCTCTGAAGGGGGCTTGGCTCCACTGCGTTATCCGGGCCCCAGGTGTATAACCGCCACAAGTGATCCTGGGCAGCGACTGCTGGACAACCATGGCAACACATTTGACGCCGAACAATAGCCGGCGCCATGAATGTGAGACGGCGGCGAGGCCGAACAGCCCGAGCCCAGGATGGACGGCGCGACCATCGGCGCGGCGTCGGTGAAGCCGGCAACGACGAGCGCTATCAGCAGACGCTGGGCGCCACCGTGGAAAAAGGGGCCGGATGAAAAAGGGGGCACCGGCGAGGTAAGCCACCCAGAGCGCGCCACGATCATTGCGCCCAAGCCGATGACCAGCCGAGCAACTCAACGACCTGCGATAATGGTCCGCCCGAGCGCGCTCCGACCGGCGCCGGAGCACCGAACCGGGCGACCGGGGGGCCGACCACGAACCACAGATCGCCGCAGGCGACAGCCAGCGACCCCGCCACGGCCGCACGTACCGCGACACCCCGTCGACCGCTCGGGCCCTGACCGCCACTGCGTCGCAGGCCGGGCCTCTGCCGCTGGTTACGCCGTCGGGACTAGACGTGCAGGGTGATCTGTGTGCCCTCGGGGACGCCGTAGGCGTCGGCGATCTTGTTGAGCTCCAGCTGGTAGTACAGCGTGTGGAGGCCGAACAGGAAGCAGAGCAACAGGCCCAGGCCTGCGCTGCAGGTCTGTGGGATACCGGCGGCGCGCTGGGCGTTGGCGATGCGCTTGCCAGTGTTGAAGTACGACACCAGGGGCGCCACGACGGTCCACGAGAGGAAGAGCAGGACCAGTATGGGCCCGGCGACCGGGACGGTGCGTCGGCGATCGAACTCGGCCATCTCTCGGTGGATCTTGTAGTACCACACGAGATGATAGACGCCGAGCGTGATCAGCGGCAGGCCCAGCCATGCGGCGACGGGGGTGCGCCGCTTGAGCGCCAACCCGGTCGGTCTCGGCTCGTACGGCATGGCCTTCTGCTCGGGAGCTGGCGGCAGCTGCGCAGGCTGCTCGACCAGGTCGGGCTGCTGGTCGGGGCCGGCGTCGTCACGCGGAGCCGCCTCAGGCGCGTTCTGTGGGTTCAGCTCGTGGATAACGCGATCAGGGCGAGGCTATGTGCAGCGATGGTCGCGGCGGTGCGGGTGAGCAGGCCGTGGAAGGTGTGAGCGCCGTGGCGGGCCAGTTCCATGGTGTCGGTGAGCTCGCGGAAGGTGGTCTCGACCCGGTTGCGCCACTCGGCGATGACCTTCTGCAGGGCACGAGGCATGGTCCTGCGTCCGGCCTTGGTCGGTGGCACCAGGTTCGCGACCCCTTGTTGGGCAATCGATTCGGTGAAGGCTCGACCGTTGAATCCCTTGTCGTTGAGCAGCCCGACCAGGTGCTCGGCGCCGACGATCAGGTCCGGGACCAAGGCGCGTTCGTTCACCGCGGCAGGCACGATCGCCCAGGCCCGGACCAGCCGCGAGCCCAGGTCGGTGCGCACCGCGAGCCGGAAGCCGTAGAACCACTCGCCGTGTGCGGCGTCGCGCCCGAAGCGCGCGCACAGCT